>JBAZZY010000012.1 GCA_041658565.1 Actinomycetota bacterium
TGGCGTTCCCCCGATTCGACGAACACATTGACTATGCCGCTTCCGTTCCCGTTGCGTCCAGTCGCCTCCTCCTTGCTTCGTAGCTCTCCGGCGACATGTACCCCAGCGACGAGTGCAGCCTGACGCGGTTGTACCAGCCCTCGATGAACTCGAAGATCGCGCTGCGCGCCCTCGCGCGCGTCGGCCATGCGTGACAGTAAATGAGCTCGGTCTTGAGCGTCGCAAAGAAGCTCTCGGCCACGGCGTTGTCCCAGCACTCTGCGGGACGCGACAGCGACTGCTCGATCCCGTGCTCGTCGAGCAGCTTGCCGAACTCGGCGGAGGTGTATTGACACCCGCGGTCGGAATGAAAGATCAGTCCCGGCTCGGGCCGACGATGGTCGATCGCCATCTTCAATGCGTCGGCCACGAGTTCGGTGCGCATGTGATCGGCCATCGCCCAGCCGACGACGCGCCGCGAGGCGAGGTCGATGATCGTGGCGAGGTAGAGCCAGCCTTCCCAGGTCCGGATGTAGGTGATGTCGCCGCAATACACCGTGTCCAGATCGATCAAGCCGGGACCGAAGACGCGCTTGACCAGATCAACTGCCGTCGTCGATGCGTCGGGATCGGGAATGGTGGTGCGACGAAAACGCCTGGGAGCGCGGCCGTAAAGGCAGTTGGAGCGCATCAGCGAAGCGACGCGGTTGCGTCCGCAGACCTCACCGTCTTCGCGGAGCTGGTGATGCACCCGAGGCGAGCCGTAGGTTCCCTTGGAGGTCTTGTGAACCTCGCGGATCTTGGCGAGCAGCGCGGCGTCCGAGCATGCGCGCGCGGACGGGACATGCTTGGCCCAGTCGTAAAAGGCGGTCCTGGAGACCTGAAGCAGTTCGCACGCGCGTTTGACGTTGCGCTGCTTGGCCTTCTCCGCCTCGATGAAGGGATACAGCTTCACCGGGTCTCCTTGGCGAAGAAAACCGTCGCTCGTTTGAGGATGTCTCGCTCTTCGCGAAGGACGCGGTTCTCCTTGCGCAGCCCGGCGAGTTCCTTGCGTTCGGCGGTCGTCAGGCCGTCACGATGGCCGGCGTCGATGTCGGCCTGGGTGACCCACTTGCGTACCGAGGTCTCGGTCAGGCCCAGATCGCGCGAAACCGCGCCAACGGATCGATCACCTTGCTTGCACAACTCGACGACTTCAGCCTTGAACTGCGGCGTGAACGATCGCCTGGTTCGTTGCTCTCGTTTTTCCATTCGGACATCCTCTCCGGGGCAAGGCCCCACATGGTGGATGTCCGTCGAATCGGGTCAGGCCCAGCTCTTCTTCCTGCATCGAATGCCGACTTGGCCGTAGCCTCCACTCATCATGTTCATGGGTCCCACCGAGAACTGGCCGCGGCATCAACGGCCCCTCGCTAACGCCGCGCTTCTCGAGGCCAAGCGCGCGGGCTGGTGGTTCAAACCCTCCTCCGGGCACACCTTTGGTCGCTTGAGGTGTCGCCCGCCCGATCATGATCCCGAGGGCGAGCCGGGCTGCTCTGTTCCCGTTTACTCAACCTCCGGCGCTGCGGACGGTTCCGATACGGCACGCGTGATTCGCGACGCTGTGTCGAAGTGTCCCCACATCGCGGCCGCGGCGCTGAGTGAAGAGGAGGGGCGCGTGCTTCCCGGTGCGATCGCCGGCGCTCTATCTGAGATAGCTCGCATCTTGGACGCAGCAGACGCGCTCGTTCGACGTGAAGGGATGTCGCGTGAGCTCGAACGGGTTTTCGGCGAAGCCACCCTCACGGCTTCGGATGAGCTGCTCGAAAGGGCGGCTGACATCGAGACCGAAATCCAATCGGTCGAGCGTGACGCCATCACCTCGGCCTTCGCAGGAGGCGTTGGCGAACCGTGGCCGCCGATCCACGGGGCCCGCACCTTGGTGGACCTGGTCTCCCAGAAGATGGGAGAAGTGCGTCGTCTCATCGACGGATGTCCAGAGTCAGAGGAATCTGCCCGTCTGAGCAGGGACTTTGACCAATCCCAGGCGGCACTTGAGCGGCTCATCGACATCCTGTCCGAATAGTCTGTTGGCAGATGCCAACGGTCGTGGCATACTACTGACTCGCCAGCTGAAGGGGTTGCTATGCCCGCCTATCGGATGAACATCGTTTTCACGGGGATCGACTTCGATGACGATGCAACGTTCGAAGCCCTCGCCGACTTGCCGAACGTGCTGTGGCGAAGCCAGGGCGACCATGCGTTTGCAACGGCCATCGTGGACTCGGCTTCGGCGATGAAGGCCGCGGATGAAGTCACCGGTCTGGTCATGGATCGGGTGGCGACTGCTCAGCCGTTCAAGCTCGACGAAGACTTGGTTTCGATCTCAGACATCGCTGCGCGGGTAGGAGTGACACGCGAGGCTGTTCGAAACTGGGCAAACGGCAGCCGCCACTCAAACTTTCCCTTCCCGCGGGGGACGGTTGGGGACCGAATCAAAGTTTGGGCGTGGGCAGATGTGAGCAAGTGGCTCAACCGGAATCTTGCATTGGGCGATCCCGAAGAGTTCCCGTCCCCC
This sequence comes from Actinomycetota bacterium, assembly GCA_041658565.1. NCBI lineage: Bacteria > Bacillati > Actinomycetota > Actinomycetota bacterium. Next base: position 2,537 of record JBAZZY010000012.1, read on the forward strand.
CACGATGTGGCCTTGGTCAACTCGCTATTTGCGAAGGAAGCACCTTCGCAGACTCGTTCGGCCCTTATGACGTGGCATGCCACTGACGTGATCGCGGCACGCACGAAGCAAGCGAATCTCTGGGTTTCCCCAGCTAAGCCAATGCGCTCCCCCATGATGCAGCAGCACGCCGTCAAGCTTCGCGTCATCGATGGGGGCCTTAGTGGCGCAGCCTGAGGAACGGGTCGATCGGCTCGCCGAACCAACGACCAAGGCAATCGAAGCGGCCAAGGACATTCTCGAGCACGTCGAAATTGTCGATGTTCGATCCACGTCGATTTCGGCTTCTGTCGTGGACTCGTTCCACCCGGGTGCCCCAGTGGAGCAGGTCACATTCAACGTGTCTTCGTCATATGCAGCCGAACAAGGCGCGATGGGAAACCGGTTCGAATTTGAGTTCACTCTTCTAGGTCCGGACGGAGACTTCTTCGGCGAAGTGAAATTCACAATCGTCGTCGACTATGCCGTCCCAGACGACTACGAACCGGATCGGGATGGTGCCGATTTCATCGCTTCGACCACGGGTTATTTCGCTGCCTACCCCTACGCGCGAGAACTACTTCAGTCTGTCTCTGCCCGTCTCCATCTCGATCCGCTGGTGCTCGGACTCCTCAGGCGGGGGTCGATGCAACCAGGTCGCATCGGTTCGGTGAACCTTGCTGCTCTACGAGCAAAAGACGCCTCGTAGCCGGAAGCGTGAAGCCAAGGCGTGGGAAGGTGCTCTCGCGCTCAAGAAGTTTGTCCGGAGTTTGGCCCTGCCCTCCACTGTGGAGGGTGATACCAAACTCTGCCCAAACTCCAGCCAGGGTCCCGCGTCATTCCAGAGAGTTCCAGTCTGGCCCTCGATTTCGACAACGGAAGGCCGGTAACTAGCCTGGGAAGACGGCTTCTGGCTCAGCGCTGTCGGGTCAAGACAGGCGTGCCACGCTTTTCGTCATGGTCGGGTCTTCACCCGCCCGGTGTCGTTACAGGCTGCAGCTGGGAGGGTCGCCTTTGCGGCTAGCGAGGGCACGATCTCGAGTCTGGCTGCAGAGCCGCGGGGTAGCGCGTCGCTGCAAGGTCTCGTGCCAGATCGATCGGGTGCCTGTACCCGTTGGGGCTGTTGATCAAGCGCCGCAGTTGGTGGTTCACGGCGAAGATGTCGGCGCGCGCGAGGCCCCCTTGGCCCGCCAGATCGTTCTCGAGCATCCAAGCCATGTCGTTCATGCACCCGAGAACGACGCGGCTCGCGGTCTTCGCTACTTGAACGTCGCCGGTATCCAGGACGCTGAACGTGTCCGCTGGAAGCTGTTCGGCAGACAGGGCCTCCATCACGTGGCGGATCAGGAAGTCGCCCGCGGGAGCGAGATCCCTTTTTCGGATGTCAGCCACAAAGGCGGAGAACAACGTGCTCGCGTGCGTGAGTAGTACGCACTTCCGACGATCGAACCACAGCAGGTTCGCGTACCACTCGCCGTCGAGAGCGGCGGACGACGCACTGTCGATCGCCGCGGTTTTCAAGCCGGCAGCCTTCAGGAACTTGCCGGTGCATCGGAGGATCACAGTGCTTTCGCCCATCTTCCTGGTTGTGCCCCCACCAGGAATTGAACCTAGATCTCCGGTTTAGGAGTTGTTTGCAGGGGGTTGTCGCGTGCGTGCTTGAAGGGTCGATACCGCGCGTGGCCTGCGCGTTCACTTCTCAGCAGTTCTCACCGGTTCTCGCTGTTTCTCAGTGGCGCGTTCCCCACACTTTCCCCAAAAGGCCTGGCTCTTGCGAATCAGTGGCACGCGGCTGCGGGGCAGGGCAACATGTCTCCATGGGGAGGCAGAGCCGGGAGAAGAAACGTCGTCGAGAGGATCCTGCGTACCGCGCCCATGTCGTAGCATTGAAGGCCGAAGCGAAAGGACGCCTCGTAGGCCCTACGCCGCGAGCGTACGAGGATGTTGCCAGGCGCGAAGGGTCCGACGGGGTAATCCGCGCACTCATCTCCCGTCACAACCAGCGGTGGGAGAACGTTCGCCGGAACGTCGGCGCTCTCAGCGATCCGGTGGCAGAAACGCTGCATGTTCTGTTTCCGCTCGACGTCGCTCTATGTCGGCTCGGAGCGGATTTCTCCGCGCATCCGGCGAGTCCGTACGGCGAGGGGCCAGACCACCTGCGATGGGCCTTGGATAGCGCCTGCCAAGTGCAACGAATGATCCTGGCATGCAATGTGATGGGGGCGGCAGCGGTCGCACGCACACAACTCGAGCGATGGAGTGTCAATCGAGCATCATCTAACGGATTCATGCAGGAGGACGGCACCGGCACGCCGGATTTCTATACGGAGATCTGGAGGCATGAGACACCGTCGGTAGAGGCCGGTCGCGTGTGGAACGACGCGTCGAGATTGCTGCACGGGCGAGGGCCCTTGGTCGCGGCCGCGCGATGGGACGCCGCAAACTTAGCTTCCCCAGCACGGCTCGAACATGTTGAGGGCGCGGTGCAAGCGATCGAAACCGCGGTCCAGTTATCGTTGCGACAAGCTCTGCTTTGCGTTGTTGGTTTGGTGACGCCGCCGAGGTTTCCCGCCGGCCTGGCGGAGACGCTCCGATACCTGCCGCTCTCGCTGCCCTCGGAGGTTGTCCTTCAGGAGGCGGCGCCATCCCTGTGGCCTCTCACGTATGACTACCTTCGAGTCTTCGGCTCTTCACTGATCGCAGGTGGTGAAGCGTATGCGGATGATGTGCGCAAACTTGAGGGAGGGGTACCACCTCGGGAAGTGGTCTATTCAGCACGCAGTTTCGAAGCGTTTGCATCACGTCGCTCTCGTGCAGCGGCGTGGGCGAGGGCGGCATTCGATGCAGAAGCTGCGCAGTTGGGGTCCGACTTCGATCCGGACTCCCTTCGAGGACGCGAATTCTCCTACATTCTGATCGCAGAGGTGGCGGGCTTGCTTGGTTCGTGGATGAGCGGACCACCCTCCGATGCGCTGATCGTCGCGGCAGCCTCGCTTCGCGCCGCCTTCTGGTTATGGCTCGAAGACGACGAACGGGCGATGGTCCTGGTCCGTTCGATATTGGAGCAATCCGCTCGGATCCGGACTTGGCGGCTGAAGCCTAAGAGGGCTGCCGAGGTGGAGGAACGCGGTGATCGAGTCCGCACTCGCGATTGGCTCCAGGAAGCCGGGTGGCGGCGGCTATCAATCCTCAACCGAAGTCTCGGCGAGTTTTCTCACGCCAATTCCATGAGCCGGTGGACGGGGGCTCGTGAGGCCTTGGCGCTAATCCAGCCCGAAAGTCGTCCCGGCAAGTCCTTGCCAGTCCAGACGGCAAGGGGCAGTGCACTCGATAGCGTCGCCTTCGCCCTTGGGTCTGAGGTGTTCGAGTGGGCGCATCGTGATCATCCCGCTCTCGCAGACGCACTGGCCGGCGTGCTACCGCGCGACTCCGGAGCGGGAGCACCCAACGAGGTGGAGGAGTGGCTTAGGCGCTGTTGGTCCAAACGCGGCCTGTCTTTCGGAGAAGCCGATTCCGGCACGGTTCAGCCATAGGGGGTGCGCCGACGCCAGGTCGGGGCGCGCTGCGTCCCTCTAGACCAGGCGCCCACGAGAACCCGGAACTGGCATCGATCGCCCGGAACAGCTTGAATCTCCGCGCAGGCAAGCGAGCGGCTGCTTGATACCATAAAACAAGAGGACTGAAACGACGGTGAGCCGGCGATGTAGCCGACTTCGAGTTGGTTGGCGCATTGACTCATGGGAGGCAACAATCCGTGCAGGTGGTTTGGCCCTTCGTTGCCGCCCCCGCTTCTTGGGAGTGGGAGACCCGCTCCGTGCGCTCGAAGATCGATTCCCGGCGGAACGTAGTGGGCCTGCTCCGACGTTCTGCTCGCGGGCGATGTCGGTGGCCTCGTGTAGGTTCTTACAATGACCGACTCTTCGCGATCGAGGATCTGGCGACCGGACGTCCTACAAGATGCGCTGCGCTGCGCGTCGCGCGAATATTCTCGGGCAGTCATGCTCAACCCGCCATTTGTCCGCAGGAGGAACCATCGTGACCGCCTCCGCTGACCACATCAAGGCGCTCGTTAAGAGCCACACGTCAGGAGACGATGAGGCGTTCTACGCCGTGGCGATGCAGGTGGCAGCCAAAGCGGCGCGGCAAGGGCATCACCGATTGGCAACGGACCTGAAGCAATTGGTGGAAGCCGCACGGCGGCAAAATTCTGGAACAGTCGTGACCCCGATCGTCCAACCGCGGGGCGAACTCGCGGATCTGGTGGTCGCATCGTTCCCTCGGGTTCAATTACGAGACCTCATCGTGCCGGATGGGCTCCGCGGTCGCTTGGAGCTGGTCATCGCCGAGCAAAGGCAGCGCCACGCACTGATGGAGCAAGGCTTCAACCCGGCCCACAGGCTCCTGCTCGAAGGGCCGCCGGGTACCGGAAAGACCATGACGGCGGCAGTGCTCGCTCACGCGCTGGATCTGCCGCTGCTGACGATTCGGCTTGATAGCGTCTTCAGCAAGTACCTGGGAGAGACGGGGAGCAAGCTGAGAACAGTGTTCGACGCCGCTGCGACGCAGCGGGCCGTCTATCTGTTCGACGAGTTTGACGCGCTCGGTGGCGACCGGGCGGGCAACGATGTCGGGGAAGCGCGCCGAATCCTTAACTCGTTCCTCGTTTTCCTCGAACAGGCGAGTGCTGAGAGTTTGGTAATCGCCTCGACTAACCATCGAGCGATTCTCGATCGTGCGCTGTTCCGACGATTCGACATGGTGATCACCTACGACCGACCGGACGCGGCACAAGCTGTCGCGGTTTTGAAGGCGCGCCTCGGCCCGATCGGGAAGGGCATTCGATGGGCGACAGTGCGGACACACACTGCAGGGCTGAGCCACGCCGAACTAGTGAAGGCCGCCGAAGCGTCAGCGAAGCGCGCTCTGCTCGCTGGCGAGCCAACAGTCACTACCGAGTCTCTCCTCGCTGCTCTACGCGAACGAGGCGAGTCAACAGTTGCCTGACCAGGAGGAGCGGTTACCTCATCTCCTCGTTCTCGCTCACGTCGAAGATCGTGAGTTCACGCGGCGCGGTGGCGGCGAGCCACGGATTCGTGATGTCGAGCGGCGTGCGCACGGCCAGCGCATTCAAGCTGAGGCGTCGTCCGCCCTCGCGGAGCAGGATGAGCATCGCGTGCAAGTGGGTCTGGAAGAGCCTGAGGCTTTGGGTGTCGTGGTCACGGTCGAAGGAAGCGGAGGGGTTGACTATCCGCTGCGCCTCGACTCGCTGGAGCACTTGAGTTCGCACCGCTCTGGACCCCTACCGAAGTGGCTACTTCTAAGCGTGTCGCCGGCTACGGACGAAGCTCCCGAGCGTGCCCTCGTCTGGGTCAGCGACCAGTATCGGGCGGCATTTCTGAAACAGTTCGAGGACTATGTCACGAAGGTCTCGCGGGGAGGCCACCCTCGTAACCGCGAACTCGTCGCGAATATGAGCCGCATTAGAGCGACGGTTCTTCGTGATCTCTGGCAGTCCGAGGGCGAGCCCGATACGACCGGCGTGAGGTGGTGGGAGCTTTGGTTGCTTCCGGTATCCGATGCGGTCGATCTCGCCGAGCGCTTCGCGCAGGCGGCAGGGCTGACCTTGATCGGGCGTCACTTGTATTTCGATACGCGCACGGTGGTTTGGATTCAAGCGTGTTGGACAGACCTGCTCCCCTTGCCTTTCACTGCGGTTCCAATCGCCGAGATACGACGGCCGCAGTTCGTTGACACGATAGAAGACCTCACGCTTGATGAGCAGCAGGAGCTTGTTGGCGACCTTTCAGGGCGGATCACTCCAGCGCAACCGGAGGCTCCAGCGGTGTGTCTTGTCGACACCGGCGCCCGTCGGACCCATGTGCTTCTCGACGGATCTCTAAGCTCAGGCGATATGCATTCAGTCGTCGGTCTGCCCGAGGGAGATGTGCACGGTCACGGGACGCGAATGGCCGGCCTCGCCCTCTACGGTCCGGTCGACGTTGAGTTACTTCGGAGTGGAGGCGTCGTCCTTCTGCATCGCCTTGAGTCGGTCAAACTCCTGCCGGACCCCGGCCAACCTCCTCACGACCCCGACTCCTACGGTCTCGTCACCGCCGAGGCGGTCGCCGCCCCGGAGGTCGTTTCCTCGCGTCGGAGGGCGTACTGCATGCCTATCACGGCCAACTCCGACCGCCCGGGCGAACCGTCGCTGTGGTCCGCGACCGTTGACGCGTTAGCAGTTGGGACCGACGTTGGTCGCTCCAACGACGGGATCAAGCTGCTTGGTCCCCCGTCTCCCGACGCAGCACGCCTCATCGTAATTTCGGTCGGCAACGTGGATGAGCCGTACGAACTCGATTACCGCCAGAAATGCGATCTCTCGCCAATTGAAGATCCCGCCCAAGCGTGGAACGCCCTCGCGGTTGGTGCATACACGGAGCTAACCGATGCACCGACCGATCCGTCGTTTGCGGGATGGAAAGGGGTCGCTCCGAACGGTGACATCTCGCCCCATAGCAGGACCGGCGTCATTGCTGGCGGTAAGGCATGGCCAATAAAACCTGACATCTGCATGGAAGGTGGCAACGTACTCACGGACGGGACGAACGACTTCAATCACAGCCACCCGCTGATGTCCCTGCTGACGACGGATCTGCGTAACGATGTCGCGCTCAGCTCGGCGAACGCAACGAGCGCTGCAACGGCGCAGGCAAGTCGTCTGGCTGCGTTGGCGATGGCGATCTATCCCTCCTATTGGCCGGAGACCATCCGCGGACTTCTCGTCCACAGCGCCGAGTGGACGGCGACGATGCGCTCCGAGATTCTCGCCGAAACTGGCAAGGAGAGGCGCGTTCTCCTCTTGAAGCGGTATGGCTGGGGAGTCCCGGATGCGCCGACCGTTCTTACCTCCGCGCGAAACGCTGTCACGATGGTTGTCCAAGACGAGTTCGTGCCCTTCACGGGCGAGGACTACCGAATGAGGAACTTCCGGCTGCACGAGTTGCCCTGGCCCCGTGATGTGCTCGCGGACCTGGGGGCGGACGACGTTGATCTGCGCGTAACTCTCTCGTACTTCATAGAGCCATCGGCGGCTCGTCGCGGCTGGCGTCGGCGGTACGCCTACGCTTCGCACGGTCTGCGCTTCGAGCTCCGAGGACCGAACGAGGACACACCCAACTTCATTCGCCGAGTCAACCGCGAAGCTGCGCGGGAGGAAGAGGAAGGGAACGCAGGCGTCTCGTCATCGACCGATCACTGGATGATCGGCCCGAACCAGCGCAACAAGGGATCGCTCCATCAAGACATCTGGGAAGGGCACGGAGCCGAGCTCGCCGCTACTGGCGGTGTGCTCGCTGTGCATGTCGTCGGTGGGTGGTGGAAGAACAGCAAGCGAAAGGACCGGGTCGACCGGGCGGTGCGGTACGCGCTGGTGGTCTCGCTCAGGACGAAGACGGCGGATGTCGACCTGTACACGCCGATCGCGACTCAGCTCAACATACCGGTGAGTGCGGTTGCAATCGAGGTTTGATGCGGCCCCGTTCTGCGGTTCGATGTCGGAAGCAGACGCTAGCTTAGAGGTGGGTGGGAGCGCAGGGGCGCATCGAGGAGGCGAGGCAAACGGAACTTGTCTGGGAAGGTAAGTACGACAAGGATGGTCGACGACAGGCTCCGCCGCGAGTTGCGCTCCCGTTTCAGACGGTGGAGACGGTCAACGAATCGGCGCAAGAGCGCCAGCGTTCATTCGATCTCTTTGCGCGCGGTGGCGATCCGACGTGGCGAAACAGGTTGATCTGGGGCGACAAGAAGTATGTGCTGCCCGCGTTGCTGGACTCCCTGGCGGGGGCCGTAACGCTTATCTATGTTGATCCACCCTTCGCGACGGGCGCGGACTTCTCTTTCTCGCGGGAAATCCCCGGATCAGACACCACTTTTACGAAGGAACCCAGCGTCATTGAGCAGAAGGCGTACAGGGACACCTGGGGACGGGGATTCGACTCGTATCTGCAATGGTTCTATGAGGCGGCACTCGTCCTTCATCAATTGCTCGCAGACGATGGCAGCATTTACGTTCACATCGGGCCGAATGTGAATCACCTCGTAAGAGTCTGCCTTGACGAAGTGTTTGGTCGAGAGAACTTTCAGAGCGAAATAATCTGGAAACGAGTTTCGGCGCGTAGCCACGGAAAAGGTATCCCCTTCTCGCACGACAGCATCCTGGTTTACTCGCGGTCTGAGGCGCCCGTATGGAATCCTCAGTACTTGCCCACCAGCGAGAGCTACATCAAGTCTCACTACACGCACGTCGAGTCGGGTAGCGGTCGGAGGTACAGGCTCGACAACACGCTGAACCAGAATCCCGATCGGCCGAATCTGACTTACGACTGGAAAGGGATCACCCGCACCTGGCGCTGGACGCGCGAGAAGATGCAAGAACTGGATGCGGTCGGACGTCTCGTCTACACGAAGTCAGGGATGCCGCAATACAAGCGCTATCTTGACGAGTCTCCGGGAACGCTCGTGCAGTCTGTTTGGACTGACATTCCGCCCGTGAATTCTCAAGCGATTGAAGACTCCGGATACCCAACGCAGAAGCCAGAGGTGCTGCTCCAACGCATCATCGAAGCGTCTTCGAACGAGGACGACTTAGTCCTCGACTGCTTCTGCGGAAGCGGGACCACTGCCCTTGTGGCTGAGAAGCTGAACCGCAGGTGGATCGTGTCTGACCTTGGGCGGTTTGCAGTGCATACGACTCGCAAGCGCCTGCTCGGAGTGCCGAACTTGAGTCCGTTTGTGGTTCAGAATCTCGGCAAGTACGAACGGCAGCTTTGGCAGGCTGCAGAGTTCGGACAAGCGGCGAAGGTGCGGGCGCGTGCGTATTGTCAGTTCATCCTCGAGCTCTATAAGGCGAAACCGCTTGAAGGATTCGTCTGGCTGCACGGGCTGAAAGCCGGCCGCATGGTCCACGTCGGAACGGTAGACGCACCGGTGACGGTTGGTGACGTTAAACAAATAGCCATTGAGTTCCGAAAAGCCATTGGCAAGGGCGAAGGTTCACCAAAGTCCAAAGCAGTCGATGTTCTCGGCTGGGATTTCGCTTTCGAGGTGAACGAGGTTGCCAAGCAGGAGGCCGCGCTCGCAGGTATCAACATGCGGTTCGTTCGCATTCCTCGTGAGGTGCTAGAGAAGCGCGCGGTGGAGCAAGGAGATATCCGATTCTTCGAGCTGGCAGCTCTTGGTGTTGACGTCAAGAAAAGGGGGAAGGTGGTGACGCTGGGTCTCACCGACTTCGTCATTCCACTAGACGATGTCCCCGATGAGATCCAGAAAGCGATCACGAACTGGACTCAGTGGATCGACTACTGGGCGGTCGACTGGGAGTACAAGGGTGACACTTTCCACAACGAATGGCAGACGTATCGGTTCCGTCAAAGCCGGAGCTTGGAGAAGTCAGTGAGTCATACCTACGAAGAGGCCGGGACGTACACCATCCTCGTGAAGGTCATTGACATCCTCGGTAATGACACGACGAAGACGCTGAAGGTAGAGGTGAAGTAGTGGCGGGCCGGAAGGAGAAGGCGGCCGAACAGCAGAGCATTCTCGAAGCTCGCGTGACCACGGCCCCATGTGTGCCGGCAATCCGATCGGCAGTCGCCGAATGGCGCGTGCAGAAATATCGAGATGCGACGGAAACGAGCCGACTGCTGCTGAATCATTGGTTCCTGACCGACCACCGCCAACCGAATGGCTCCTTCTTCCGTTACCACTACTTTCAGCGCGAAGCCATCGAGACACTTATCTATCTGTATGAGGTTGCCGGGACGAGACGCCACAAGGATCTTCTCGAAACGTTCGCGCCGAACCTCCCGGGTATCCGCCTGCTCCAATACGACGACTTCACGCGCTACTGCGTGAAGATGGCGACAGGAAGCGGGAAGACGAAGGGCATGGCTCTGGCGGTGGCCTGGCAGTACTTCAACGCGGTGGCCGAGGGTCGCGACGACTACGCCCGCACGTTCTTGATTGTGGCCCCGAACGTCATCGTGTTCGAGAGACTTCGAAGCGACTTTGGCGGCGGTCGCATCTTCAAGACCGATCCTGTGATTCCGCCGGAACTGTCGGTGTACTGGGATCTGGATTGCTACATGCGAGGTGAGAGCGAGCGAGCGAGTTCGCAGGGCGCGCTCTATCTCACGAACGTCCAGCAGTTGTACGAACGGCAGGAAAGGGTGGATGAGGACGAGCCGGAGGAAATGACGGCAGTGCTGGGGGAGAAACCGCCGCCATACATGGCTGAGCCTGAGCCGTTCGATCGCAGAATCGTTACGCGCGGCGGGCCATGCATGGTGGTGAACGATGAAGGCCACCACACGCACGAAGAGGACAGCGAATGGAGCAAGGTCATACGACGACTCCACGGGACAGTATCCGGCGGGGTTGCTGCGCAACTCGATTTCACGGCCACCCCAAGGTATGCGAAGGGCGGTCTTTTCACGTGGACTGTGTTCGATTATCCCTTGAAGCAGGCGATCATCGACAACGTCGTGAAGCGACCCATGAAAGGTGTGGCCGCAGGAATCAAGGAGCAGCCGTCCGATGTCGCGAGTGCCCGGTATCAGGCGTACATCACAGCTGGAGTTGAGCGTTGGCGGGAGTATCGCGAACAGCTCACGCCTCTTGGCAAGAAGCCGATCCTCTTCTTGATGCTGAATAGCACCGCAGAGGCGGATGATATTTGCGAGTACCTGCGCGTCAAGTATCCCGATGAGTTCGGCGGTGAGCGTTCGCTTGTAATCCATACGGATAGGAGCGGCGACGTTTCCAAGAAAGACCTGGATAAAGCGCGCGAGACAGCGCGTCAGGTTGATGAGGGCGAAAGTCCGGTGAATGCGATCGTGAGCGTTCTCATGCTTCGCGAAGGTTGGGACGTTCAAAACGTGACCGTAATCGTGGGGCTTCGGCCATACACATCGAAGGCCAACATCTTGCCTGAGCAGACGATTGGTCGAGGACTCCGGCTCATGTTCCGGAACATGGCCGGCGGCTACACGGAGCGTGTCGACGTGATCGGGAACAACGCGTTCCTTAAATTCGTGGAACAGCTAGAGCGCGAGGAGGATATCGCGCTCGAGTCGTTCGACCTCAAAGAACCGCTTGTTATCCAGACGATCGCGCCCGATCCAGAGAAGCTGGACAAGGACGTGACGATGCCGGTCCTGAGTCCGATCTTGTCACGCAAGAAGACTTTGGCCGAGGAGATCGCTGGGCTCGATGTCGCAGCGATGAGCTGTCCAGTGTTCCCGCGCAAGGCTGACGATGCGGCGTCGAAGAAGTTCAAGTACGAGGGTTACGACATCGTGACGTTGGAGAAGCTGGTCGATCGAGAGTACGAGGTCCCGGAGCCGCGCACCTCCGAAGAGGTTATCTCCTACTACTCGAAGCGCATCTCGCAGGACGTGAAGCTTCCATCACAATTCGCAGCCCTCGTTCCAAAGGTTCGTGAGTTCCTCGAAACGCGTGCATTCGGGGAGCGGGTCGATCTGGCGGACCCAGTCATCATCAAGGCCGTTGCGACGGCGGTCGCGCAATACGTGACCGTGAAGACGTTCGCGAGGGCCTTGCGCGGTCTCGTCGTCGAAGAGCTGGCGCCTGAGCTGTTGAGTCCGGGGCGAAGACTGTCTGAGACTCCGCCGTTCCCGTACTCTCGGCCCACGTTGCCCGCCAAGAAGACGGTGTTCAATCTCGCGGCGTGTGACAACGAGTTCGAGAGAGAGTTCGCTCGTTTCCTGGAGAACGCATCGGATGTTGTGTGCTTCGCGAAACTCCCAAGTCAGTTCGGATTCACGATCGAGTACACCGACGCGGCGACGAACCTTCGTTACTATGAGCCCGATTTCGTTGTCGTTACGAAGAGCGGCGGCCATTTTCTGGTCGAAACGAAAGGCCGCGAAGATATTGATGTCGCGCATAAGGATCGTGCTGCCGGAATCTGGTGTGAGAACGCAACGTTGCTTACGGGAACTGCGTGGGCCTATGTGAAGGCTCTGCAGGTGGAATGGAACAAGCTTCGGCCGTCCGACTTCGCCGAGCTACGCCTGGTGTTCAGCGCTTAGGACACTTGGAGCGCTCAAGACTCGTCGTCGATCAAGCGGAGTGTCGGAGAGAAGGGCACACTCGAAATGCTGAAACAGCGTCGACCGACACGGTACGCTTCGGAGCGATGGATGCTTCCGAACGCTTTGCGAAGCGTGCAATCGAGACGATAAGCGGTCGACCACTTGTTGCGTGGGACGTTTCGCCACGACAGGGTGCGGTCGACTTTAGGTGCCTGGAGTCACCGACGATTGCGGTCGAAGTGAAGCGACTGGCAATGCACGATTTCGAGCAGGCGCGGAATCGTGTCTCTCGGTACGGCGGACTCGTGGCCAGCAGCGAAGTAGCCATGTGTTGGTCTGTACTCATCGAGTTGCCAACCGACGGGCACCCCGGAGTTGCGCCCGATGTTCGTCGTCTCGCTGCGGAGCTGGGGCCGATCCTCGTGGCGTTGGAACAGCGGGGCATCTCCTCAACTCGTGGCGCGCACATGGACTGGGACGAGGTTCGCGGTTGGCACGGCCCGGTCGTCGAATTTCTCCGCCTTGCTGGCGATGCGATGGCGATGGCGACGCCTGCTAGCGAACAGCTCCCAGCGGGAATCACTCTGGTCGGGGGATGGGGCGCAGCGTGCAAGGACGATCCGAACGTGACGGCCCGGGTAGCCGAGGAATTCATCAACGGAGATTCGAAACAAGCGTTGAACATGCGCGAAAAGCTTGGGCGTTCGACAGACGCGGAGCGACACGCGTTCATTCTCTTAACGGATTGCGTTGCACAAGCATGGCTCTTCGATGACTGGGGTTGTACCCGGATGCCGACGGCGAGGCTGAAGCTGCCGGAGGAAATCGATTGCCTCTGGATCTCCAGAGGAGGAACCAGTGTGTGGTGGTTCGATGAATCGGGCTGGCACGGGACTGAGATGGAGAGGCAGGACGACACGATTGAGACGGCGAGCACCGGGTCGATTGCGCGAGGGTAGAGCTCGCGATGCTAAGCATCTACGTGACGCCGTGAAGGGAAGAGAATGCCCCTTGCGCGCCGATGACGACGTGGTGGCGAGGTCTTGATTGGGCGACCCTGTTGCGAGTGCCCCTGTGCCCCCACCAGGAATTGAACCTAGATCTCCGGTTTAGGAAACCGCCGCTCTGTCCGTTGAGCTATGGGGGCTCGGCGTCAGCATGTTACCGGTTCGCGTTGAAGCGAACCGGCGCCCTCGCGAACCCGATCTGATCTGCGGCGGGGCTGCATTCTTGGACGCCGCGGACACTTGTAGCCGGGGTGGTTCGCCCCCGATGAGGCAGTTACCCCAGTCAAACGGTATTCGCGACCTATGTAGGACTTGCGAAACCCCGACGAGGTGTTCGTCAGGAACGCGAACCGAGGGGGACTGGTGGACATGAGAAGGGGAATTCGAAGGCCGAAGCGCATGATCCTCGGACTTGCGCTTGTTGCGGTGCTGGTCACGGCATCCAACGCTTTCACCGCGTCGAACACCGTCCCGGCACAGAGCGCGGGTTCGGGGTCGAGCACGATCTCCGGCTATACCGTGAGCGCCGTGTCCTACACGCTGAACGCGACGACGCCGACCAACATCGACGCGGTGCTGTTCACGCTGAACGCGGCGGCGACCACGGTGAAGGCCAAGCTCGTGAACGCTGAGACCGCGTACTACGCCTGCACGAACACTTCCGGCATGAACTGGTCGTGCGCGACAACCACGCCACAGGCGACGGTCACCGCTTCCGACAACTTGTCGGTCATCGCAGTTCAGTAGTAGTCGTCGGAGGTAGATGCTTGCTCGAAAGGAGCGCATCATGAATCGGGGCTGGGTCAGGGTCGCAGCGTCGGCGATCGGAATCGGATTCATCGCCGCGGCGTGGCTCGGACTCGGCCCCCGTTCGCTTGGCGGGTCGGTCGACTATGTGGCGGTAGCAAGGGGCTCCAGCATGGAGCCGACGTTCCATGTTGGAGATCTGGCGCTCACCCGTCCTCGTCCGGTGGCGTCCTACGCCGTCGGCGATGTTGTCGCCACGAGAACCGACTACGGCAGGATCGTTCTTCACCGGATCGCGTCGATCGGCGGCGAGCGGCTCGTCACCAAGGGCGACAACAACGACGAGGTGGATCAGTATCAGCCGTTGCGATCAGACGTAATGGGCTCGCTGTGGCTCCGGATTCCTTCGGGAGGCCGGCTGTTGGGGCTTCTTCGTCCCCCCATCGTCTTGCTGCCGTTGGGCATCGTGCTCGCCGCTTGGTTGCTGATCTCGAGCGGGAAGCCGGCGCGCGCGCGCCGAGGGAATGGACGTCGGGAGCGCGCGCCTCGATCGGCATCGCCGGCTCCGCTGCGCAGCGGTGCTCCGCCCACCATCTCCGAGACGGTCTTTGGTGCAGCAGCGGTAGTGCTGATCGCGTGCGGGTTGATAGCGATGGCGGCGTTTTCGCGCCCCACTCGCGCCGCCGCTGAGCGATCCGTCGCGCATCAGGGAGCATTCAGCTACGCCGGGTCGGTGGCCGGCGCGACCGGACCGGAAGCGCGAATCGAAACCGGCGACCCTGCGTTCCTTCGCCTCACGCGCAGACTTCGAGTCAACTTCGCCTACGGGTTCGAGGTCGACGCGTCGCACTCGGTTGCCGGGGATTGGCGACTGGTTGCGGAGTTGAGTTCTCCGAACGGCTGGCGGCGCGTCGTTCCGCTGACGCCCGTTTCGCCGTACCAGGGTGATCGCTTTGAGGCATCGGGAATCCTGGACCTGCGCGCGCTCCGCAACGTCGTCCTTGCCACCGAGGACCGCTCCGGGGTCGTCAACCCGACCTACGCGCTCGCCGTGCGTGCCGACGTGCATGCGCGCGGGAACATCGAAGGGCGGTCGATCAATGAGGCGTTCTCGCCCGAGATGCGGTTCACGTTGGATGCGCTTCAAGCGCAGCTGCAGGTGGCCGACCACAAGGCCGGCGAATCGGTCGCCGTTCACGAAGAGAACAGCGTGTCGGTTCCCGGAGCGGCGTTGAATCACATCACCGTGGTGAAGATCCCTTTGCCGGTCGATCTGGCACGCGGGATTGGCGTTGTCGGGGTGGCCGGCGCAATTCTGACGATGGCGGCTGCCGGTCTGCTGATCGCACGCAGCAAGCGCGAGGACGAGCCGACGCGTATCGGGAAACGCTGGGGGCGGGCTTTGACCGCCATAGAGGCACCGATCGTCACCGGCTCGTTCACTGCGGCGGCGTCCTTCGAGGACCTCGTGCGACTCGCCGAGCGTTACGACCGCCAGATCATGTATCACGTGGATGGAGACCGGCACGCGTACATGGTTGAGGAAGGGTCGCGAGTGTTCCAGTACGTGGCGCAAGCCGAGCGCGCGCCCGAGCGGGTCGAGAAGACGCGGGATCTCGCTTTCCTCCAACCGTTGCTGGACCGGCGTCATGCGTAGAGGCGCGCGCTGGTTGCGGCCGGCGCTGGCGATGGCGAGTCTTTCGGCGGCGGCGATGGCGTGGGTGCCTGCTTCAACAGGCTCGAACGTCGTACCGGGAACGCGTGCGGGTGCGGCGGCTCCCATCGTGATCAATCCGAACGCCCTGAAGCCGTCTGAGTGCGCATCGCTGGACCTTCAAGTGCTCGTGACCGGGGGCGTTGACGGTGGGAATGGAAACGACCTCATGCTCGGCACTGTCGCCGTCGACTCGATGAGCGGCGGCAAAGGCGACGACTGTCTTCTCGGCGGTGGCGGCGGCGATTCCTTGAACGGAGGCGCCGGATACGACGTGTGCATTGGTGGTCCGGGCACCGATTCGTTCCACCCTTCGTGCGAAGTCCAGATCCAGTAGCGCGCGCCGGTGCAGGATGAGTCGACTGCCCCTTCCAGAACGTACAGATGCGCTATGTAGGGTCCGCACGCCGGCGACGATGCGTTCATCGAACCTCTAGGGGAAGGGACTGATGGACATGCGGCGGAGCATGCAACGACCCAAGCGCCTGATCCTTGGACTCGCGATTCTTGCGGTGCTGGTCACTGCATCCAATGCATTCACCGCATCGAATACGATTCCGGCGCAGAGCGCGGGTTCAGGGTCGAGCACGATCTCCGGTTACACCGTGAGCGCCGTGTCCTACACGCCCAACGCAACGACGCCGGGCAACATCGACGCGGTGGTGTTCACGCTGAGCGCGGCTGCGACAACGGTGAAGGCCAAGCTCGTGAACGCTGAGACCGCGTACTACGCCTGCACGAACACCTCCGGCATGAACTGGTCGTGCGCGACGACGTCGCCTCAGGCGACGGTCGCGAGCGCCGATAGCTTGTCGGTCATCGCGGTGCAGTAGCGGAATAGGTTTCAAGCTGCCACACGCAAAGGAGCGAGGAGAGATCCTCGCTCCTTTGCGTGTGGAAGGAGTGCTCCCCGTGGTGCGGAGGACCTCCCTGCGTTTATCCGGTGTTCCGCAGCCCGGAAGGCCGTGAACGTGGGCGCGCGCGTAGAATCGGCGGGGCTGGGTGAGGCTTGGCGCGCGCCACCGCGCGCGCGCAGAGTGGGGAGGCTATATGGGAACCGTCCAGACCGTTCTTGGTCCGATCTCCACCGACGAACTTGGTCCGACGCTTGTACACGAGCATGTGTCGATCTCGTATCCCGGGGACGCGCTCGATCCAACGGGGACGTGGACGCGCGCCGGTGCGATCGAGATCGCCGTCGAACGCATGCAGCAACTCATGGAGTACGGAGTGCGCACGTTTGTTGATCCGTGCCCTATTGAACTCGGGCGTGATCCCGAACTGATGGCTGAGGTCTCGCAGCGGTCGGGCATGAACATTGTGTGTGCGACGGGGTTCTACTTCGAAGAGATCGGCTTGCCGTATTACTGGCGTCTGCGAACCGAGGAAGAGATCACCGAGTTGTACTTGTATGAGATCCGCAACGGGATCGGCGGCAACGGGATCAAGCCGGGGATCATCAAGGTGGCATCGGGGCATCCGCCGACGGACCTGGAGCGCAAGTTCGTCGCAGCGGCTGCGATGGCCGCGCGCGAGTCCGGCCTTACGATCATCACGCACTGCGAGGCGTCCTCGGGCTTTGACGTCCAGCAGGAAATCTTCGCCGAGCACGGCGTGGATCTCGCGCGCTGCCTGATCGGCCACCAGGATCAGGCGCCGGACCCGAAGCAGTTGATCCAGATCGTCGAGCGCGGGTCGTTCGTCGGTGTGGATCGGATTGGGCTGGAGATCCTCGCGCCCGACGACCGCCGGGTGGAGTTGATCACGGCGGTGCTCGATGCCGGACACGCCGACAGGATCTGCTTGAGCCAGGATCACATGTGCTCACTGCGCTCGCCGCGATTTCCTTACGTCGTCCCTCCGGATTTGGCGGCGATCGCGGAGCAGTTCTTGCCGCTGATCTTGGAGCAAATCCACGGGCGCCCGCACACGTATTTGTTCACCGACTTCCTTCCGAAGCTCGAAGCGGCCGGGGTGGACCGCAGCGTCTTCGACTCGATCCTCACCGACAACCCGCGCCGGCTGTTCGGCGGGTAAGGTCTGGGACTATGAGTGCAAAGCGAGCGGTAATCACAGGCGCGGCGGGCTGCATCGGCCGCGCGTTCACGGATGCGTTGACGAAGGACGGCTACGAAGTGACCGGCATCGATTTGAGGTCGGGACCGGGCATCGTCGCCGGCGACATCAGCGAACCGGGGGAGTGGACCAAGGCGATCGACGGCGCGGATCTCGTCGTCCACGCGGCCGCGGTCGTCGGCGAACTCGGCGAACTCTCGGCCTACTGGAAGATCAACGTGGACGGCACGCGCAACGTTCTGGACGCCGCATCGAACGGGCGCGCGGGGCGCGTGCTGCACTTGTCCTCGATCGTGGTTCACGGCAGCGACTTCGCCGACGGCGTGGACGAGACGGCGACGGTGCGCATGACCGGCAACCCCTATACCGACACGAAGACTGCGTCGGAGCATCAGGCGTTGTTGGCGGCGGCCTCCGGGCGCGCGCAGGTCACGATTGTTCGTCCCGGCGATGTCTACGGCCCGGGAAGCGTGCCCTGGACGCTGCGTCCCGTCGAGATGATGAAGCGCAAGGTGTTTACGCTCGTAGATCACGGACGCGGGGTCTTGTCTCCGACCTACGTCGACGACCTCGTCGCGGGGAGCATGGTCGTGGCTACTCACGCGGATACCGTCGGGCATGTGTTCCACGTGACCGGCGGAAAGGGTGTGCGCGCGGCCGACTTCTTCGGTTACTACGCGCGCATGCTTGGGATCCGTTTGCGCTCGGTCCCGTCAAAGGCGATGTACGTAGTTGCTCCCGCCGCGAAAGTCGCCCGGATGGTCGGCAAGAAGTTGCCGTTCACGCCGGACACCATCGAGTACATCACGCACCCTGGGACTTACTCGATCAAGAAGATCGACGCGATGACGGGCTGGCGGCCGGCAGTAACCCTGGACGACGGGATGGCGCGCACCGAGGCCTGGCTGCGCGCGGAGAAACTGATCCCTTAGATCCAGCGCAGGATTACACCGAACACGAGCACGCCGGTCAGCACGATGCCCCAGATCGCTCCAACGGTCTTGAGTTGTGCCGCTCGCGTGCGCATGTCGTGGACGACGAAGGCGGCAACGAAGAACGTGCCGTAACCGAACAGAATGATGAGCACGATATTCGGCCAGTTCCACCACGAGTAGGTCCAGCCGAAGTAGCCGGTGCGGTTGAGCAGAACCTCGACGAACACCGCGAAGCACGAGAAGCCGAACGAGAGGAACCACCGGTTTGGGATGCCCAGGATCTTCATCTTGCGGTCCGGCGGCAAGGACTTGGTGAACAGGACCCCGGAGATCGCGAACAAGAACATGATCTCGAGGTTCAGCCCGACGAAGATCTGGTAGCTGGTGCTGCCCGAGGTCGTCCACAACGCTGAGTACTTGGTGACGTGAAGCCACACGCCGTTGACGATTTCGTTGATCCAGTCCACTCCCCAGAAGGCGAGTCCGGCGAGAACCACATTCCAGTTTCGCTTTTCTATCTCAACCGAGTACACGTACATGACCAATCCCAGCAGTGTGACGGCATACCACTGGAACTGAGACGCATCTCGAACCAGACGCAGCGCTTCTTGCGTCCACAGCGGTGCGTCGGGATGCAGAACGATGTCCACTCGGTTATCCCCCTCTCGGCTCTACGTGCCAGCGTAGGCTCGCAGCACCAGTATGAACGACACGCATCCAAAAGCAGCGAACAGTGTCGCGTTGAGTGTGATGCGGTTGTCGCCGGCTCGAATCCAAAGCGACGTTCGCTCCAATAGCGGGGCTTCCTGGTCGCCTGCGACGACCGGTGTCGCGCACACGGGGCAGGTCCGGTCGGTGTACGCGGGACGGAACCGCCACGCGCACGACGGGCAGTGTGCCCAGCTGTCGCCGGTCACCGGCCGTCTCCGGGAGGTTCAGCGCCGCGTCGCAAACGTCGCAGCCTAACGGCCTCAAAGACGGTGGCGACGATGCTGAGTTGCCACACGCCGAACAAAGCGACCAGGCCCCCGCCCCTACGTGGAGATGACGCTCCCAGTGCGCGTGAGTCTAGCGATGGGGTGTCGGCAGGCGGCGGTTGGACCGCGGTCCCCGGTGTTGTGACGATTCCCCCGTACTGGAATCCCGGGCTGATGTCGGAGTCGTCATCATCGGCCGAGGCGTTGGGCGCGCGCGCGATGGCGGCGCGACTGCCGTAGACGTCGGCCTCGGCTTTTCCAATCACTACAGCGAATCCGAGACCGGGCAGGCCGGAGTTCGACGGGACGGGGGATTCCCATCCAATCCCGATCCCGAGCACCAACGCGCTTCCTGATGCCCCTTCGTTCGTCTGGTCGGATCCCAGCGTCCGAATTCGCCATCCCGAGTCCGACAGTGCTTGGTTGATCTGAGTATTGAGATCTGCGAGGTCCTCGGGGCCGAATGGGGAGTCATTGTCTGCGATCTTGATGCCGTCGGCAGTAATGCGGACCGGGAATCCCCCCACGCTTGCGTCCGCGATTTCCAGATATGGTTCCGAAGATGCGGCAACCCCGTCGGTCACGACGCGCGCGACGGCCTTCACTGAGCGGATTCGCACGACGCCACCGCCCAGTGCGACACCGTCGGCGACGGCTTCGGTCTCCACGAGAACCCGGCCGTGTTGCTCGCGCACTTGGGACTGTGTTGTGAGCTTGGCGACCTTGAGTGTCTCGCCTGGGTTGGAGACGGCGACGGACGGGAGTCCGCGCGCGGCTCGAATCTGATTGAGCGCTCTTGAAAGCGATCTGAAGCTTGACTGGAGTTGGACGCCGGGGCCAGACCGTGAGGCTCCGGTGTCGGGTGTCGGGTTGGATGGGGGCGGCGACGTCAGCCCGAACACCGACGAAGCGGCTTGAGCGAGCGTCTCACTCGTTCTTGAGGTAGCGGTTGCCGCCTCGATGCGGAATTGCCCCGTGGGGTCGGTCTCGTCCACGACGGTGGCTTTGGCTTCTTGCGCCGACCCGGGGTACCTCGACGAGGCGTATTGCGGCTGAGTTTTACCGCCCTGGGACGCGAGGAACTGCACAAGCTGGCCGGTGTCGAGGTACGTGCCGGTGGCCGCAGCGGACGGCGCTGAGTCAAGGCTGGCCGTCGAATACGGGATTCCGAAGTTGACCACCGGAATGTCGGAGAAGGCGTCCGATGCTGTGTGGATCGAAATGGAACTTGACAAGGCAGTTCCGCCGAAGTAGCCGAGGGGAGTCGGTGGTGACGCGCGGAGAGGGTCCGGTCCGGCGACGGCGAGGAACAGGACCAGGATCCCCGAACTCATGAAGCACAGTCGTCGTCGCGTCACGCGGCTGCTTCGTCTCATCGTCCTCTCCTTGCCCGGCGCACCTTCGTGTCGGCGTCCGGCTCGCGCGCCAGCGCGCCCGCAAGAGCGACGGTGACGTAGTCGTCGATTGTCGTGTTTGCCTTCGCCGCAGCGCGGGACACATTGCGCCACAATCCTCCGGGCACCTCGAGTCGCACGCTCTGGCGCACGGGGTGCGCCTCGGTCTCTTTGCCTTGCGGACCGGAGTGGTGGCCGAGGTAGAAGTCCTCGACGAACTCACCCTGCGAGCGCAGGTCCTGCGCCGAACCCGAGACGACTACCATGCCCTTCTCTAGAACGTACGCCTTGGATGCGACTGCCAGCGCGTCGCCAACGAATTGCTCGACCAGCAGCACGCCGGTGCCGTTGCGAGCGACCTGTGCAACGTGGGCGAACAGCGTTTTGACGATCGCCGGCGCCAGCCCAAACGAAAGCTCGTCGACCAGCAGCAGGCGAGGTTCGCTCAACAGGGCGCGCGCCAGCCCCAGCATCTGCTGCTCGCCTCCGGACATCGTCCCAGCACGCTGGGAGAGCCGTGGTTCTAGCTGTGGAAAGACCGACAGGACGCGCGCAATCTTCTCCGGGGTCTGCTTCTTGGGGATTCCTGCCCCGAACGCCCCGATTTCGAGGTTCTCCATGACCGACAGCGTTGCGAAGATGCCGCGTCCCTCGGGGAGGTGTGCGATACCCAAGGACGCGATCCGCTCGGGCTTTAAGCCAACCAGTGGGATCCCGTCAAAGGTGATCGTTCCCACGTGCGGCCGGATGATTCCGGAGATCGCCTTCAGCGTTGTGGTCTTCCCGGCGCCGTTCGCGCCAAGAAGGCAGACGACTTCGCCTTTGTTGACGTGGAGGTTGAGGTTGTTTACCGCTCCGACGACTCCGTACGAAACGCAAATGCGTTCAAGCGCGAGCAACGTCAACGGACTCACCTCCTCCGGAGCCCAAGTAGGCGCCGACAACGTTCGGATTGCCGCGTACTTCCGAGGGTGTACCCTCGGCCATCATCTCTCCGAAGTTCAACACGTAGATGAAATCGCAGAGGTCCATCACCAGTCGCATGTCGTGCTCGACGATGAGGATGGTTATGCCCAGGGTCGCCCGAATGCGCAGAAGATCCTTGCCGAAGTCCTGGGTTTCCCGCGTGTCCATGCCCGACGCAGGTTCGTCGAGCAAAAGCAGTGCAGGTTCCCCGGCGAGTGCGCGCGCAAGCTCGACTCTGCGCTGCGTTCCGAGCGGCAAGTCCCCCGCGAAGGCGGTGGCAACCTCGGAGAGCCCCGTCAGGTGCAGGATCGCGCGAACCTTTTCTTCGGAACGCTTGGCTTGGATGCGGGCCCAGGGGGTCGACAGCGTGGAAGCCAGTGCGCCGGCCGTTTCGCGAGCATGTCGCGAAACCATGACGTTATCTTGAACCGCGAGTCCGCGGAAGATCTCGACACTCTGGAATGTGCGTCCGATGCCGAGTATTGCTCGACGCTCGGGTGCGAGAGATGTGACGTCGCGATCTAAGAAGCGGATGACGCCGGAGTCGGGCGGCCTCAATCCGGAGACGACGTTGAACAGCGTCGTCTTGCCGGCGCCGTTGGGGCCGATGAGACCCGTGATCTCGCCTGCATTCACGTCGAAGGACACGTCGTGCAGGGCCTGAATACCTCCGAACCGCACAGACACGCCGGTGACTGAGAGTATGGACATCAGCCGGGGTCTCCTTCGCTTTGCACTTGAGTCTCGGGGGCTGCCTCCATCCATCCCTTCACGCGCGCCGCGAGCCTGCGGGACGACTTGGCGGTCATCGGGATCGCGCCTTCGGGAGCCATGATGGTCTGAATGATGAGAGTGAGGCCTGAGGTGAACTGCGTGAGCTGATCCAGCAGTTTGACCTGTTGCAGGATCTGAGGCATGTCAATGATGGTGAATGCGGCCATGATCGATCCTGAGACGGTGGCGGATCCCATGATGCTGAGCATCGCCAGCATGACAATCGAGTGTAGCCAGTCATACGGGGCGGCAGTGTACGAGCCGATCAGTCCGACGTATAGGGCTCCCGCGACGGCGGCGAAGCCGGCTGATGCTGCGAATCCCAGAAGCTTGTATCGAGTAAGCGAGGCCCCGCTGGCGGCCGCCCCCTTCTCGCTTTCCCGAATCGCCGTGAACATGCGTCCGAGCTTCCCTCGTCGTATCGACAGTACGAGCCACAGGGCGGCGAGGAAGACCGCAAGCGTTACTTGGTAGAAGGCTCGGTCGCTCGAGAGCGAGAACGGACCAAGGGTCGGCCGTGGAATGGTCCTGCTCCCGACGGTTCCGGACAGAAGCGTCGAGGGAAGCACGAGCTGATCGAAGGTCTGCGCTATCGCCAGCGTGACAATCGCCAGTGCTAGACCTCTGATACGCAGAGCCGGTAGTCCCAGCACAAGTCCCGCCGCATACCCGGTGATGACGGAGGCAATTGCGGCGGACCAGTAGTTCCATCCGTACGCCTGCACGAGCGTGGCCGTCACTGCGGCGCCGAGTCCCATCAACTCGGCGTGCATAAGGGAAGGCTGGCCAAGCAGCCCCGCCACGATAACGAGTCCGAACAGCGCGATCCCGAACACGAGTGTCTGCGAGAGCAGGAACACGTGGAAGTCCGTCATTGCCACGGGGAGGAAGACGGCAAGCGGCACCGCGACCACCACGGCTGCAGTTGCTGTCTGCTTCCTTCGCGTCGGCATTGCCTCGGTCGCCATGGGTCAAGTGTCCAGTACTTCCGCGAGACGAGACCGGCGCCAGAGCATCGCCACAAGGACGATTCCCAACGTGATGAGGCTCTTGGCGCCCGATGTCCGCACCCAGATCACGACGTCGCTCTGAAGGACTCCCAAAAGCACTGCCGCGGCGAACGTCGCAGGCAGGCTCACGAGTCCGCCGGCGAGCGCCGCAGCAAACGCCGAGACGACGAGTAGCGTGAGTTGGATCGTGTCGAGTGTGATCATCGGGGATAGCAGCACGCCGGCGATGGCCGCCAAGATGCTCCCCAGGGCCCATGCGGCGGAGTTGACCAAGTCCACGCGCACCCCCAGGATGCGCGCGGCTTGGACGTTGTCGGCCACCGCGCGCATTGCGAGTCCCAGACGCGTAACCCGAAAGAACAGCGCGAGGAGCACGGTGAGTCCCGACGCAAGGCCGAGTGTCATCAATTGGAGGTAACTGACACGCACGCCGGGGAGCTGAACGGTCGCTTCAGGCACGATCTGAATCGGCGCGTGGTAGGCGCTCGCTCCCCAGATGAAACCGGCCAAACTGGTGAGCAGTAGCAGCCATCCGAGCGTCACGACAACTTTCGTAAGCGGCGGCCGACCTTCGAGCGGCCGGATGGTAAAGCGTTCGATGAATGCGCCGAGCAATCCCGCGAACACGACGGCCGCCAGGACTGCCAGCCAGATCGGCAGCCCCCACACGATTCCAACCTGGTAGGCGATAAAGGTCGAGAACATACCGATAGCGCCGTGAGCGAAGTTCAGCACGCGGGACGTCTTGTAGATCAGCACGATGCCCATGGCAGGAAGGGCGTACATGGTCCCCAGCACTATGCCTGCGATGGTGAGGGGAAGTAGCTGGCTCAGCGTGGACACGGTCGGCTCTCCCCTGAGCGCAGGCCCGTCACGCGCGCACATCCCCGCGCGGCGCTGGTCGGTCCTGGGGTCCGACCTCATCGAGCATCATCACTCGCGCCCTTCTGGTTGCGGTCGGCGGGCTCATTGGTAGGGGCGCGAAGGAGCTGCGCGCGCGCTCTTGGCGGTGTAGTTCCAACACTGCCATTGGGGTTTGTGCAAGACCCATCGATCGTTTGACCACCGTAACACCTCGATGCATCGGAAGGCGTCGTGATCGTTCGCGGTGAACGTGACCGGCGGCGTAAGGTCGGTGACGAAGTCGTCGAGTGTGTTCAGGCCTGCGATGAGCTTCGCTCGCGTCGGATCGGGGCCGGCCCTTCGCAATCCCTCGATGAAAAGCTCCCCACCACTCCACGGGAGTTCCATGAGCGGGTTGATCGGTGTGCCCGGGTAGTAGCGCCGCAGTGCGCCCAGGAATCGCTCGGCTCCGGGGTGGCCGGGATGCGCCAGCGGCCAAAGATGAGACTCGAAATCGATCGTTCCTTCGGGGGGGATGATGCCGGCGGCCAGATGCTCGGCGTTGGCTGTCGGAGCGTTGATGGTGACGAGCTTCGGCTCCCACGCTTGCCTCTTCAACGCCTGGAACAAACGGCCGAGACTCATTGGGTCCAGGACTGCCAGAATCGAATCGGCACCGGAGGCTCGCCACTGAACGACGTAGGAACTGTAGTCGGGGGTTGCGGCGCTCACCTCGTCGGTGCGGATTGCGCGGAACCCGCACTTCTCTTCGAGCCCTTTTTGCATCGTGTCGATCCACGCCCCGGCGTGGGGGATGTCTACGATAACCATCACGATCTTCTTCGCTCCGGTTGCGCACACCGTTGGAGCGATGCCGGGGCCCATCCGCGACTGATTGAAGTTGTTGGGAAAGACGGTCTTCGGCCCGAAGTCCTGCGGAATGCCCCCGCCGACTACCGGCACTCCCTGCTGGATGAAATAGGGCAGTGCCTGCGCCTCTGACGCCGGCGCGAGCCACCCGGCGATCGCGAAGACCTTGTCCTGTTGGACTAGTCGCTTCGCGCACTGGACTCCCCGGGTCGCGTCGTAACCGTCGTCGCAGACCGCCAGAGTGATCTTGCGGCCGTGTACACCCCCGGATTCGTTCACTGTTTGAATGAGCGCGCGCAACGCGTTCTCCGCGGGCCGACCGTCGAACGGGCCCGTCTCGGTGAAGATCGAGCCGATCTTGATGCTCTCGCCGGTCACGCCTCGGCGCTCGTCCGGCAGGGACGTCGTGCCGCCAGCGCGGTTGTCCGAAATCGAGGGGCCGGCGGCATTCGGGTTTGCGATGCCGTCCCCGGTGCCGGACTGGGGTCCGGCACCGGGGACGGCCGTGGTCGGGCTTTCGCCGGATGCGGCCGGTGCGGATGTCCGACCCAGGTCATAGATCAACGCGACGGTCAAGACCAGGCTCATGGCTGCGGAGTACGCCATGAATTGGCTGAGTCGCTTCTCGTGCACGTTCGTCGTCACTCTGCCGCCCCCTGAATGAAATCGTCTGCCGTGAACCCTTGTCTTGCGGAGACCTCGAGGGCTGCCGTTCTCACGGCGCGCCCCAGAAGAGCCATCCGGCTACGGGGTATACGCTGAGTCGTGCCGGAGATGCCGAGCATCCCGGTCACGCGTCCGGTGGCATCGAACAGCGGTGCCGCCACGCAGCGGATCCCCTGGTAATACTCCCCATCGTCGCAGGCGAACCCCGCTTCGCGGACGCCGACCAAATGACGGCACAGATCCTCTACGTCGACGATGGTGCGCGCGGTGTATCGCGCGAGAGGGGGAGAGATGAGCGCAGCGCGCTCGGTTTCGGAGAGAAAAGCCAGGCTGGCTTTACCGATGGCTGTGCAGTGCAGCGGATCCCGCTGTCCGACCTCCGGCTTGACGCCGAAGGGACCGGGGTTCTCGATATAGTCGATCGTCACAACGGCATTGCCTGCAGGCACAGCGAGGCGAACCGCCTCACCGATCGCTTGTGCCAGCTCGGCCATCACGGGCCTGGCGCGGACACGAATGTCGAGCGAGCCCAGGACCTGCCCGGAGAGCGCCGCGAGCCTGGTTCCTGCCAGGTACTTGCGAGATTCGGAGTCGCGTTGGGCGTATCCAATCTCTGCCAGGATCACTAGCAGTCGGGAGACGACGCTCTTGTCCTGCCGAACTGAGCGAGCCAATTCGGTGACCGAGATCGGCGAGCCGCCGGATAGCCGCTCGAGCAACGAAAGGCCGATTCGCAGCGTCGAGGCGCGTCTGGTGACGCCCGTACCTAGGATGTCTCCGCGAGCCCGCGGAGAGGCGTCGCATGATGGCGACGTTGAATCCTGTATGCCCGACTTGTTCGTTGCCGTGCGTTCTCTCATGGGCCCCAGCTGTCGACGGGGTGCTGCCAACACGTCGTGTTCGACGATGAGATCATTGCCTCTATAGCAACGGGGATTCCATATTGTCAATATTCGACATGATTTGGTGTGGATGGTTTCGCTGTGCCGTTTGTTGTTCTTTGCGGATTCTCATCGCTTGAGGTCGGGGCTTTGGGACGCGCGTATCGGCGAGGGGATCGGGTCGTTTAGATTTGTGCCGGTTCGGCTGCGGCAGGATCCGGCGGTCGGGCGACGAATTCTGACGTTAGGGTAGTTCCGCCTCAGGGAGGCGCTTTGGCTCTACGACGTTCTCAACTGGCTGCCGCGCTCGACGAGGAGTATCCCTCGACGTTCTTGCGCTTGCAGCGTATGTTCCGCTCGCGAGGAATCCCCGCCGAAGAGGCGGCCGACATGGCCCAAGAAACGGCCACGCGCCTGCTGGTACACCTCGACCGGCGTGGCGACGATGCGCCGGAGCCCGGTCCGCTGATTCATCGCATCGCTACGAACTTGATGATCGATCGCGCGCGTTCGCATGCGCGTCGAGTCGTTTCTCTGGACTTTGAGGCCGGAGACGAACCGGCCGCGCCCGATGATCCACACGAGGAGGTCTCGCGCCGGCACCGTGACGACGTGCTGTGGCGAGCCATCGACAAGCTGTCCGACAAGCAGCGGTCGGTGATTGCGATGTCGCTTGACGGGATGAATCCCGCCGAGATCGCAGGGGCGCTCGGAATCGAGAGGAATGCCGTGGATGCGTTGTTGCATCGTGGGCGTCGCAGCCTTGCCGGTCGACTCCGCAGTGTTCGCGAGGGACTGCTGGCGTTTCCTGCTATCGCAGCAGCCAAATGGCGTTTGGCGATGCGTCGAGGTGTCTCGGCTGAGGGTGCTCAGTTGGTCGCAGCCTCGCCTGCGGCAGTCAACTTCGTCTCGGCCGCACTCGCACTTGCCCTGACCGCAGGGGCGTTCGGGTCGGAAGTTGTCGTCCCGGCGGTCGCGGTCGCGAGGCTGCGACCGAACGCAGTCCCGGCCTTGCATGTGCCGGCGAGCGCTCCGGCAGCGATCGCAGATCCCGCCCGGGTGGCGCCGCGCATTCTGAGGCCGCGCGCGCGGGTCGCCGTGAACCCGCGGGATCACAGTGCGAATGTAGGCGCCGATGTCTACGATCCGATCACCGGCGAGACCGAACCCGTTGAACTTCAGATATGGCAGACCCGCGATGACGCCGAACGCGGCTACATCGGCCCGACGCTGGATTCGGCCACCGACTCTGCGTGTTCGGTTGCCGCTCCCACCTGTGCATCCCCGGAAGGAAACTGACAATGAAGATACGAGTGATGCTTCTCGCGCTGGCTGCGATGGTCGTTATGTTGGCGGGTACCGGTGCCCGCGCCGATGCACTGTGTGCGCGCGCGCTTCTTCCGACCGGCTCCGCCGCCACCGCGTGTGTGGCACTGCCGTAGCGGCAGAACCCATCCAGGTACAGGGATAGCGTTTCCGGTCAGATCGGAAGCGCTGGGATTGCGCTTGGGATTGCTGTGGGCAAGTTGTTCGCATCCGGAGTCAGCCGGATGTCGGCGGACCAGCACAGCGTGCGCGGTGCGATCTGCAATCCGATCCGGTTGTTTGCTTCCTGCCAGAAGGCCTGTGAGTCCGTGTCGATGTACACGTCACCCTGTCCGCCGTCGACGGAACTGACGGGAATCGTCGCATCCGCGTTGTCCGGAGGATTCGAGCACGGCTCACCGGCGCGCGCGCCCATCGGTCCGAGCGCGCCAACGGTGAGTGCGAAGAGAACTGCAATAAGCGCTTTCACGGTGGTCCTTTCACGAAAGGCGAACGAGGGCCTCGAGAGGCCCTCGTTCGTCTCCCTCGTGCGGCTTAGACGGGCAGGCCCGGGATCGGTAGCGTGCCCGGGTCCGGGATCGGCAGCGCGCCCGGGTCCGGGGCAGCGGCCAGGTTCGCGTCGGCGTTCCAGCAGAACGTGGTGCCGACGCTCTTGGCTTCGGTCTGCAGACCGGCCTCGCCGTTGGTCTCCTGATAGAGCCCCGGGGCGTCGGTGACGTAGATGTCTCCTTGTCCGGCCGGGACCGTGCTGACGGGGATCGCCGCCGCAGACGCGTCGCCGGGGTCGCCGCAAACGGTGGGCGCCGCAGACGCCGAGATCGGCCCCAGGCTGATCGCGGCGAGCGCGAGGGCCATGATTGCAAACTTCTTCATGTGTGTTCCTCCTTGGGAGACGGGCTCTGGTAGTGCGTTGTCCCCGCGCATATAGATACGGACGGCCATCGCTGTTCTTACTGAACCGGCCGGGGAAAAAACGGCCATACCTTCCCACGGAGATATCGCACGCGATCCGCCGCGTGATCTCGCGTGCGGGTAGGTTGGGCCGGTGAAGCCTGGAACGGTTGTCTTGGAGATCGAGCAGATCGTGGCCGGGGGGTATGGTCTGGCGCGCGCCCCCGAGGGCACGGTGCTGGTGCGCGGTGCGTTGCCCGGCGAGCTGGTCACCGCGCGCCCGACGCGCTCGGCCGGCGTCCTGCGCGCGCACGTGGTGGAGATCCTTCGGCCGAACCCGGCGCGCGTGGATTTCGCGCTGCCGCCGGGAGCCGATCTGCCGATGAAGTACGAGGCGCAACTGCCGGTGAAGGAAGGCTTGGTGCGTGCGGCGCTGTCGCGCATCGCGAAGTTGGACTGCGAGGTCGAGCCGATCCATCCATCGCCCCGTGAACTTGGGTATCGCACGGCCGCGCAGTACGTGGTCACATCCGAGGGGACGCTCGGCGCGCGCGCGCGCGATTCGGACCGCATCGTGCCGCTCACCGAAGACGCGCTCGTGGCCGATCCGATTGCGCGCGCGTTTTCGGTGTGCGCCGCCCGTTCGTTGCACGGGATCTCCGAGATCGCGTTTCGGGCCAGCCTGCGCGAGGAGAGGGTGCTCGTCGGTGTAGTGAGCGAGCGGGTCCAACTCGCCGAGCGCGTGGCCCTCGCACTGACGGATTCAGGTGCTGCAGGAGTTGTGTGGGCTGCTCCGGACGCGCGCGGGCGCTTTCGCGGCCGTGTGCGCGTACTCGCCGGCGCCGACCGCCTGCGAGAGGATTTCGGGGGTGTGCCGGCGACCGTTGCGGTTCAGAGTTTCGCGCAGGTGAACCCTCTAGCCGCCGGAGCGATGTATCTCGAGGCCGCGGAACTCGCGGGTGCGGGGCGGCGCGCGCTCGACCTTTACGCGGGGTCCGGTGTTCTCGGGTTGCACTTGGCGAGAGCGTTCGAGGAAGTCGTTGCCGTCGAGATCTCGCCGGATGCCGTGCGTCTCGGCGAGGCCGACGCACGCCGGATCGGCGCGGGCAACGTCGTCTTCCGGCGTGGCGACGCGCGCATCGGCGCGCGCCACTTTCCGGTCGACGCGGTCGTTCTCGATCCGCCGCGGGCCGGTCTCGCCGCGGAGGTGCTTGCGCTTGTTGTCGAGCACGCGCCGCCGAGAATTGTGTACGCATCTTGCGATCCCTCGACGTGGGCGCGCGACGTTGGGTATTTGGCGCGCGCGGGTTATCGCTTGCGTTTCGTGCGTCCTTACGACTTCTATCCGTTCACGCATCACGTCGAGGTGCTCTCTTTGCTGGAGCGATGAGCGGCTCCGGCGGGCGTGCCGGTGCGCTATTAGACTTGGCGCCCGATGCCTGAGCAACCGTGTGCCTTCCATCCGACGCGTACGACCGGCGTGACTTGCACGCGCTGCGAGCGTCCGATCTGCCCTGAGGACATGCTCCCGGCGCCCGTCGGGTTTCTGTGCCCGGTGTGCTCGGGGAAGATGCGCGAAGGAGCGCTCGGTCACGCCGGCTACCGGGTGCGCGCGCGCGCCGAGCGCTGGCCGTTGCTTCGGATGCTCACCGGTGCGGAGGCGACGTCGGTCATCATCGGCGCCAACGTGCTGGTCTTTGTGCTGATGGTCTTGACCGGCGCGCCGACTTCGCCGCAAACGCTCTACGATTTCGGCGCGCTTCCGGGTCTCTTGCCGGCCTCGCAGTGGTGGCGGCTCCTGACTGCGACATTCGTTCACATCGGGCTGCTGCACATCGTGTTCAACATGTTCGCGCTCACGATCTTCGGTGGGGCGATCGAGCACCGGTACGGGAAGGCCCGGTTCATCGCCCTGTACCTGGGCAGCGGAGTGCTCGGATCGGCATCGTCGCTCGCCTTCTCCAACGCGACGCTGAGCGCCGGAGCCTCGGGAGCGATTTACGGGATATTCGGCGCATGGCTCGCTCTGGCGATACGACACCGGTCGTCGCCGGCCATGGGCGGGCAGATTCGCAGTTGGGTGTTTCTCATCGGGATCAACCTGATGTTCAGCCGGGCAACGCCGGGAATCGACATGTGGGCGCACGTGGGCGGACTGGTGGGCGGGTTCGTGATCGGGATTTCGATGGAGCTGGCGACGCACGTCAAGGGGCGCGCGCGGCTGCCGCTTTCAGCCGCCGGATTCGTGGCGGTTGCCGTGGCGGCCTACGTGCTCGCGTCGGCGAACTTCGTGCGCGCGTAGGCGTCCGGGCCGTTTGCCGAGGCCTTTGTAGTCCATCTGAATCACCGGCAGGTGGGGTGGCTGTGCACTTGCCGTCTTACGGCCTTGGTCGTACTTTGAACTATTCCTCACGTTCTGCCGTTTTCGGCGGAACCGGGTCGAGAGCCACGGCTGCGCGTCGCCCGGACCGCCGGGGTGCGTTCACCGAGTCTTCTCGTCGAGCCGGTTCTTCCGGGGCGCACCGCGACACAACAATGAGGCTGGAGCCGAACGAAGGAACGGGTGAGCAGATGACGACGATTCTCGTTGAGGACAAAGAGCAGGCGAACCTGCTGTCGCTGATCCTCGAGACCGTGCTTGTTGAGGCACAAAAACTCGGAAGACGGTTGCCTTCAAAGGGCCGCATCGGAGTTAAGGCCGGTTCGATGGCCACGACGCTGGCGTTCTCGTCGAACGAGACGCGGATCATCTCGGGCGCGCGCCCACCGGTGCAAGCCAAGTTGTCGGCCCCGCTGTCGGTGTTGGCAGTGCTGGGGCGCGGCAAGTTTGCGACCGCGCTTCGCGGAGGCAAGGTCCGCTTCTCCGGGAACCTGTTGCTCCTGGGGCGCCTCGCGTTGGTTTTGCGTCCCGCAGGCATGGAAATGCCTCTCGGGCCTTCGTGTCCGGTGCGCGCGCGCGCTCTCAGGTGGTTGCGCCCGATCCTGAGCGCCTACAACAAAGTTCGCTACCGCAAGATCCGGGAGGTCAAGTAGCCGTGGACGTTGATCGCATTGCAGCCGTACTCGCCGGAATCGTTGGTCAGAACCGCGTCCTGACCGACCCACTCGTTTTGCGGGAGTTCTCGCGTGACGAGACCGAGAACGATCCAGGGAACGCCGAAATCGTCGTCAAGCCGGTCAGCACTGCGCAGGTTCAAGACGTCGTGCGCCTCGCCGCGGCCGAGGGGATTCCGCTGATTCCCGTCGTCGCGCGCACGAACCTCGGCGGACTTGGGATTCCGACGCGCGGTGGAATAGTCGTCGACCTCAACGACATGGAAGCCGCCGAGATCGATCCGGTCAGCATGCACGCGATCATCGAGCCCGGCGTCACCTTCGGGAAGATGGCGAAACTGCTGGAGGCGCAGGCACCCGAACTTACGGTGTCGTACGCGCTGTCGCCGCCGGAAGCGAGCGTGCTCGCCAACTGCATTTTGGATGGACTCGGAAACCTGTCGCTTCCGCACGGCACCATGGCCGACCAGATTGCCGGCCTCGAGGTCGTCATGCCCGACGGTGAGATCGTGCGCACCGGCTCTTGCGCCGTGATCTCATCCTCGTGGGTTTCGCGCGCGCCGATGCCCGACCTCACCGGTTTGTTCGTGAACTGGCAAGGTACAACCGGCATCGTTACGAAGGTCTCGGTGTGCTTGTGGCCGGTACGTCCGTTGCGTTTGCGCCGCTTCATTCCGACGTTCGATCTGGGCGCGAGTTACGGACTCCTTCGCGATCTGGCGCGGACCGGATTGTTTGACGATCTCGGCGGGCTGACGTGGCCGGCGTCCAAGATGCTGTTCGGCGTGGGCCGTCCGCTGCATCGCGACCCGGACGAGCCCGAGTTCTTCATCTACACCGACATGTCGGCGCACGACGAGTTCGAGATGGAAGCCAAGAGCCGCGTCGTGGCGCGCGTGATCGCGTCGCACCGCGGGCGCCTTGCGATGGAAGATCCGCTCGGAGTCGAGGACCTGACTTCGCTGGCTCCGTCATTCGCGAGGTTCGCCAACTTCCCGATGACGCTCGACTTCCTGACCGAGTTCGAGGGCCGCGGTCTGACGTGGATCGGAACTTACGGTCCGACCGGCGCGTGGGAAGAGGCGTCGGCCAAGGGCAGCGCGCTCATGGTCAAGCACGGTTTCCCGCCGATGCTGGTGATCCGGCCGATGAAGGGCGGGCACTTCGGGGTGCTGCGCTTCATTACCGCGTTCTATCGCGACGACCCGCAAGAGGTCGAGCGCGTAAAGGCGATGAACGCTGAGGTTCTCGAGGTGTGCCTGGACACCGGGTTCATCCCCTACAAGACGCCGGCGTGGGTCTTCGAGCGACTGCGCAAGCAGATGGATCCCGGATACCTGCGTTTGTTGGAGCAAGTAAAGGGTTTGATCGATCCGGCGGGAATCATGAATCCTGGGCGGTTCGGCTTCTAGCCGCGCCGCGAGGAGCGGATCGGGGGGCTTCGGGTGAGGAAGCGAGTGAGTTTGAGTAGCGGGCGCGCGCCTGCAGTGTTCGCCGTCGTTGTGGCGCTGGCTGTTTCGGCGTGGACGCCGCCGGGCGTCGCGCAACTCAGTACCACCCCGACGCACGGCT
Organism: Actinomycetota bacterium; assembly: GCA_041658565.1. Lineage (NCBI taxonomy): Bacteria > Bacillati > Actinomycetota > Actinomycetota bacterium. The sequence goes on from JBAZZY010000012.1 coordinate 36,371, forward strand.
ACCTCACCGACCTGTTCGATATCGGGTGGCGGCGAGCGGGGTCGCCGTCGGCGGCCGCTGCCGCGGTGTACATCAAAGATCACCTGGAGCCGCTTGGATACCAGACCGAGGTGCAGGAGTTCGAGTTCCCGTACTTCGAAGTGACGGAGAAGTCCCTGACGCTGGACGGTGCCCGGTACGAGATCGACGAGATCATGTATTCAGGATCCACGACGGCCGGGGGCATCACCGCCGAAGTGGTCGAGTTGGATTCCGCGGACATCGCAGGAAAGATCGCCCTAATCCCGTTCCCACAAGCAAACCCGGGTTGGAAGAACCTTTCCAACACCCTGAAGTCGGACTACGCGCGTGCGGTGGCTGAGGGAGCAGTCGCGGTTATCGCGGAGGCTCCCGATCGTCTCTACGCGGCGTCGGTGTCCAAGGCCACCTGGACTCCCGGCGCGATCCCAGGAGTTGTCGCGCTGGGCGCGCGCGCGCTGATCGGCAAAGAGCCGACGTTGGTGTTGCGATCGAAGGTCGTTTCCGGAATCGGGCGCAACGTTGTGGCTCATCGCGCCGGCGCCGGCGCCGAGACAATCCTGGTGCTTGCTCACTATGACGCTTGGTTCGGCGGCGCCGCGGACAACGCGAGTGGGACGGCCGCGCTGTTGCGCGCGGCGGAGTTGCTCTCCGAGGATCCGCTGCAGCGCGGCGTCACGTTCCTCGCGGTAGATGGTGAGGAGTTGGGACTCCTTGGATCGCAGGCCTTTATCGCAGACCGCGACCTGTCTGAGATCGTCGGCGTCGTGAACCTCGACATGGTTTCGGCTAAGCCGAGCGACGTCTACGAAGACGCGCCCGGGTTCCAGTGGCGGGTCGTGATGACCAGCGAGACGCCGCCGCTGATGGCTTCGGCGGAGGCGAATGCCGCGCTGAACCAGGTCGTACACGGGCCGCTGTCGGCCACGTTGTGGGAGGACGGGTACGGGGCGTTTCGCACCGACTACGAGTGGTTCTACTACCAAGGGGTTCCGGGGACTTGGGTAATCAGCGAAGCCGCGTACTACCACACCACCGAGGACAAACCCGATCACGTTGATCCGGCCGACCTCGAGAACGTTTCGCACATGGTGGCCGGCGTGGTTCGCGACATGCAGACGATGCTGCTTCCGAGAGTGACGCACCTGGACGTCGATGCGCGGATGGACGCCGGCACCGTGACGGCGACGGTGGGTCTCGCCGGCCGGCCTAGAGACGGTGCGACGGTCACCGTTGTCGGGTACCGCGGCCGGGCCGAGGTATCCCGCTCACAGGTGACTGCCGGGGAAGCGGGGACATACACGGCGGAGCTGCCGCCGAACGCTGAGTACGTGCGTGTGCATGCCGCCTGGAACACGCTCGACGGCGAGGCCTGGCTCCCGGTGGGGGACTGAGGCGCGATGACCGTGCGACGAAGGAGTGAGGGCGAATGACCGGAATGAAGATGCCGGGCGCGCGCGGCGTTGGGGCGCGCGCGGCGGCGGCGGCGCTCGCGCTTGCGGCGCTCCTGGCCGCATGCGGAAAGCCCGCCGCAGACAACCCGGGGGCGATCGGCTCCGACACTCCGATCGGGTCGGGGTCCGCGACCGCCGGCCCTTCGGCGGGGACTTCGGGCGTGCCGTCGGCGTCGACCTCCTCCGGCACAGGCGGTTCGCGAAAGACCGGGACTCCGACTGCGAAGCCGACGTTCGGCAAGGACCCCAAGAGCGGGCGTGTCCTGACGGCGACCGATCGCGGCGTGACCAAGGACAGCATCAAACTGGCGTGGTTCGAGGTCGAGAAGGCGGAGCGTCAGCTCGGCGCCAGTATCGGTATGTCCTGGGCCGCGACGTTGCAGGAGCCCATGGTCTACGTCCAGCCTTTCGTAGACGAGATCAATTCCAGGGGCGGCATAAACGGGCGCAAACTGAACGTGGAGCTGATCGAGTACCAGACGGTTTCGTTCGACGACATGCAGGCTGCGTGCGTGCGAGCGGCCGAGGACATGAAGGTGTTCGGAGCGATCACCGGCGTTGGGTTCTGGGGCGACGGCGAGGTATGCCTCGGGACCAAGCAGATCCCGACGCTTACCTACAACTCCGCGTCGGCCGACCAGCTGTATCGCAGGGAAAAGGGCTGGGTCCGCGAGACGTTGATGAACAAGGACCGGGTCGTCAAGAACTTGATCGACTGGCTCGTGGCGAGCAAGACGGCAACGCCGTCTATGCGTGTCGGCGTGCCCTATCTGGAGACGCCCGAGTACAAACAGGTCGTCGAGAAGGTGGTGCTGCCGTACCTCAAGCAGAAGGGATTGAACGTGGTTCAGAAGGCCACGTTCTCGACCAGCTACGACGAGACGCCCCGGCAAGCGGCGAGCGCCGTGCTGCTCTTTAAGCAGTCGGATGTCAACTTCGTGTTTCCGGCGCTGACTTGGTGGGAGATGTATCACTTCACCAACCAGGCGCAGGCCCAGAGCTACAAGCCGAAGTACACGACGTCGGACTTCGGTGAGTTGGCGAAGGACCCGCCTGCGTCGATCTTCGCGCCCGAGCAGTGGGACGGGACCACCGGGATCGCGGTGACGCGAACCGGCGAGCTGGCCGCCGGCAAGCCCCGCACCGCGCAGCAAAAGGAGTGCGAGTCGGTCTTCACCTCGCGAGGGGGCAGTATCCAAAACGCCTCCGACCGCGATTACGTGTGGATTGTGTGCGAGCACTTGCGCTTGTTCGAGATAGCAGCGAGTGCCGCGGGTCCGAACCTCACTCGGCAGCGCTATCTCGACGCGCTCGACGCACTTGGGAGCTACACCGACCGCACCGCGCTCTCGGACACGCTGAAGTTCGGCAAGGGGAAGTGGGACGCTGCCGATCGCTATGCGGTCGTCAAGTGGCACGCCTCCTGTAAGTGCTACCACCAGATCGAAGGCTTCCGGACCGGCCGTTGGTAGGCGGATGAACCGCGGCCCTGCTTCCTTCTCGCAGGCCGGTCCTGCGCCGCTTCTGGAGGTGCAGGGTCTGCACTTTCGCTACGGCAGCGTCGAGGTCTTGTTCGGCATCGACATCGAGGTCGCGCCCGGCGAAGCCGTCGCGCTCTTGGGCACAAATGGGGCCGGAAAGTCGACGCTGCTGAGGGCGATCTCCGGTCTCGATCTTCCCTCTGCCGGCAGGGTGTTGTTCAACGGCTTGGACGTGACCGGGATTCCGGCGGAACGCCGTGTGCGCCGCGGAATCGCGCACGTTCCCGGTGGACGCGGGGTTTTTCCGTCGTTGACGGTGCTTGAGAATCTGCGCACCGGCGCGTACTCGCTGGGACGGTGCCGCTGTCCGATCGAGGAGAGCATTGAGCGCGTGTTCTCGGTCTTTGGCGAACTCGCCGAGCGACGGAGCCAGCGCGCCGGTACGCTGTCGGGGGGCCAGCAGCAGATGCTGGCGCTCGGGCGGGCATTCCTTACCGAGCCGAAACTAGTGATGATCGATGAGTTGACGCTCGGGCTTGCGCCCTCGGTCGTCGAGCGCCTGGCTGAAGCGCTGCGGGTGTTTCAGCAGTCCGGGGTGAGTCTGCTGTTGGTTGAGCAGTCGGTGAACGTGGCTTTGGCGCTGTGCGAACGTGCGTACTTTCTGGAGCGCGGACAAGTGACGTTCTCGGGCCGAACTCGCGAGTTGTTGGAACGCCCCGACATCGTGCGCTCGGTGTTCCTGGAAGGCGCGCGCTCGGCGTTGTCGTCGGCGGTCGAGGAGCCCGGATCGTGAGCGAGTTCTTGCCGCTCTCCGTCCTGACGCTTGGCCTCGTCGTCGGGTTGGCGTACGCGGCGCTGGCGATGGGCATCGTGCTGACCTACAAGTCGAGCCGGGTGGTGAACTTCGCTCACGGCGAGGTCGGTGCGCTGGCGGCGGCGGTTCTTGCGCTGCTCGTCAACGACCACAAGGTTCCGTTCGGCGTCGCGCTCGTAGTGGCGGTTGCGATTGCGGTCGCGTTGGGCGTGGGTTCCGAGCGTCTGGTCGTGCGCCGGCTTGCGAAGGCTCCGCGAGTGATCGTGCTCGTCGCGACGCTGGGGCTGACGCAGTTGTTCTTGTTCGGGACGCTGTTCACGACTGGGGCGATTCAGAACAAGGGTCCGGGCTTTCCGCTGGCGTTTCGCTTTCACGTCGACGTAGGTGTGCTGGTTCTGAACGCGAGTCATCTGCTGATCCTTGTGTTGGTTCCTTTGGCAGCGATCGTGCTGGCGCTGTTCTTCCGCTTCACGCGGCTGGGGGTCGCGGTGCGCGCATCGGCTGAGAACGTGGACTCCGCGCGCCTCGCAGGCATCAACGTAGGCCGTGTTTCCGGTGTGGTATGGGCGATCGCGGCGGGATTTTCGGCGCTCACGGGGATCCTGCTTGGGCCGGGGAAGTCACTGTTGGCGTCGGAGTCGATGGGCCCGGGTCTGTTGTTGCGCGCGCTGGCCGCCGCGGTGATTGGGAAGATGACGAGCCTGCCGCGCGCCTTCGCCGCCGCGGTTGGAATCGGAGTCATCGAGCAGGTGCTGTACTTCAATCGCCCGATGTCGGGAGAGGTCGAGGTCGTGCTGTTCGCGATCGTGCTGGGTGGCTTGCTGATGCAGTCGCGGGGCGGTCTGCGCGATCAGGAAACATCCTCGTGGGTGTTCACGAGCGTGTCGCGATCTTCGGGCGCGCGCCGGTTCGGGTGGGTCGCGGGCGTGGGGGCTCTTGCTGTTGCGGCTGCCGCTCCGGCGGTGCTGAATAACTCGCAAACATTCCTGGCGACCACGATCCTTGTGTTCGCGATGGTCGCGCTGTCGGTCACGTTGCTGACCGGATACGCCGGGCAAATCTCACTCGGGCAGTTCGCGTTCGTCGGGCTGGGGGCGGCGGTGTCCTTTCGCTTGATGGACTCCGCGCACGTGCCGTTCCCGGTGGCGGTCTTGCTTGCCGCCGCGGCCGGCGGGGCGGCGTCCGGGCTCATCGGGATTCCGGCGCTGCGCGTGCGCGGCCTCCAACTCGGAGTCGCGACGCTGGCGTTCGCGTTGGTAACCCAGGCGTGGCTGCTCGGCCAGAATTGGCTGTCGGGATCGGGCGTTGTTGCGCCGCGTCCGGCGATCGGGTCGTTCGTCTTCGACACTGAAAAGCGGTACTACTTCCTCGTTCTCGGCACACTCGTGCTGTCGGTCTTGGCGGTGCGCAACCTGACTCGAAGCGGCGTCGGGCGTCGGCTGGTTGCCGTTCGCGACAATGAAGTCGGCGCTGCGTCCTTCGCGGTGTCCCCGGTGCGCGCGAAGCTCACCGCGTTCATCGCGTCCGGCACGCTGGCGGCGCTCGCCGGTGCCATGTACGGACACTGCGTCCGGCACTTCTCCCCCGAGACGTTTCATGCGAGCGAAAGTCTGCGGGTGGTGGCCATCGCGGTGATTGGAGGGCTGGGGTCGATCCCCGGCGCCATAGCCGGCGCGGTTGCGGTCGTCGGAATCGAGCGGCTGGTGAAGGTCGCCTACCTCGGGTTCCTCACGACATCGGTGGGCTTGCTCGGGCTGTTGCTGTTCATGCCGCGCGGCCTTGCCGGCATCGGCGACGCGTTGCGCAACGGATTGCTCCGCCGGTTCGGCCCGCCGGAGGGTGCGACCCAGACGGTTGCCGCGCCGCTCGACGTTGTCCTGTCGGCAGCGCCGGCGCCGTCCTCGCGCGCAGAGACGGTCGGCGCGCGCGCATTGCGGGTTTCTGGAATGGACCTTGCCTTCGGAGGAGTTACGGCGCTGTCCGGCGTGGGGTTGTCGGTCGCCGCCGGCGAGGTCGTCGGGATCATCGGCCCCAACGGCGCGGGTAAGACGACGTTGTTCGACTGCATTTGCGGGCACGTGCGCCCCGACGCGGGTCGGGTCGTGCTGGCCGGGCGTGATGTCACGTCGCTCGCGCCGCACGCGCGCGCCGCGTTGGGGTTGGTTCGCTCGTTCCAGGACGTGCGCCTGTTTCCCGGGCTCACCGTGATGGACACTTTGCGCTTGGCGCAGGAGAAGCACTGCGCAACCAACTTCGGCGGCGCCGTGCTGTCGTCACCGGCCGCGCGCGCCGAGGAGCGCCGAAAGAGCCGAAAAGCGGTCGAATTGTTGGAGTTGATGGGGCTCGGAACCTATCGCGACAAGTTGATCTCGGAGTTGTCCACCGGGACGCGCCGCGTCGTGGAACTCGGATGCATGCTGGCGCTCGAGCCCAGCGTGTTGTTGCTCGATGAACCGAGTGCGGGGATCGCGCAGAAAGAGGTGGAGTCTCTCGGCGATCTGCTCGCCTCTATCCGGCGGATAACCGGGACCACGATGCTGGTGATCGAACACGACATACCGCTGATCGCCGCGATGTCCGACCGGCTCGTCGCGATGGAGTCCGGACGCGTTTTGTGCGAAGGGCTCCCCGACACGGTCCTTCGTGATGCTCGGGTTGTTGCCTCTTACCTGGGGTCGGCCGGTGTCGCCGTCGGCAGGTGACGCGGTGAGCTTTGGCTCACGCGTCGCCGGGTACCGCGACGATCTCGCGCCAGACGCCGCTGCGTCGAACCTCGATGATGCGCAGTCCTGCCGCCGCGACGTTGTCCTCCGTTCTGCGGTTGGCGCTGTAGCCGAACAGGCGGCGGGTGAGGATGCTGATCAGATCGACCATCGCGCCGAGGATCGGGTTTGCGGGGCGCACGTGCTCCAGCAGCAGGACTTGCCCGCCGGGACGCAGGACGCGCCTCAATTCGCGGAGCCCTGTAACGGGGTCGGGCACCGAGCAGAACACACACGTTGCGGTTGCGGTGTCGAAGGACGCGTCGGGGAACGGCAAGCGTTGCACGTCGGCGAGTTCGAGGTGCGCCGCGCGCCCGGACGTGGCCGCGCGCTTGGCTGCGCGCGCCAGCATTCGTGCCGACACGTCGATGCCGACGACCGAGACCTGCGGCGGGTAGGCGTCGAAGTTCCGTCCGGTGCCGACGCCGGCCTCCAGCGTCACGCCGCGCGCGCGCGCGAACAGGCGACGCCGCATTCGCATGACGCCGAACCACTCCATCGGGCTGTTGATGAAGTCGTACACGCCGGCGTTGCGATCGTACCGGCGCGCGGTCCTTTCCATTTCGCGTCCATTCATGTCCGCCCCGCTCCCGTTGGGTCGCTGCACACCGTAGCCGTTTCCGTCACCCGCGTGAAGAAGCCTTGCGCTCTCGCAGGTGTGCGATGAGGCGTGCCGTGTCGACGACATGGGTTGCCGCCGTTTTCGTCGGCGTCGTTCTTCCGAGCGGCGCCGGCCCGGTGCCGGACTCGCCGATCGCGCGCGTCGTGCGCATCGCTCACGAACTCGATGAGGCGATAGGAGAGGACGCCGTGCGGGATGAGATCACGGCCCTTGCGACCGTTGCTCCGCACCGTCGCGCGGGCACGCCGTTCGAGATCGTCGCCCGCGACTGGGTGTACCGGCGCTTCCTCGACGCCGGACTCTCCAACGTGCGCATCGAGGAGAGCCCATACCTTTCGTGGCAACCGCGTCGGGTTGGGCTGTTCGACTCCTCAGCATCACCCGCCGACCTCGAGGTCCGTCCGATCATCGGCTCACCAAACACGCTCCCAACCGGTTTGACCGCGCCGATTGTGTACGTCGGACGCGGCGAATCGGCCGATTACGCGAAGTTGTCGCCGGCCGACTACGTCGGGCGCATTCACGTCGTGCGCCGTGGCGGCACACATCGCTTCGACAAGTACATCGCCGCCGTGCAGCACGGTGCCGTTGGTTTCGTGTTCGCCCACGATGTCCACGAACCGGACCGCAACCTGATCGAGACCGGCAGCATCGTGCCGCTCACTTCGATCCCCGCTGTCGCGATCGGCGCCGGCGACGGCGACCGTCTGGAAGAGGCGTGGCGGAACGGGATTGCACCTGAGGTCACGCTTGTTGTCGATGCCGAGAGCCGTCCCTCGGTCACCTGGAACGTGATCGGCGAGATTCCCGCCGCGGTTTCGACCCAGGAGTTCGTAGTGTTCGGCACGCATTACGACTCTCACGACGTCGGGCCGTCGGTGGCCGACAACGCCGCGGGGATGGGAGCCACGATTGCCGCCGCGCGCGTTCTCGCCTCGCGATGGAGCTATGCGCGCACGATCCGAGTCATCGCCTTCGGCGCCGAAGAGATCGGTCTGCAGGGATCGGTCGTGCACGCCGCGCGAACAGCGCCGGACATACTTGCTTCCTGCCGCTTGATGGCGGACATCGACGTCGCGGGCAACGGCGACGCCGGCGCGGCGTTGAACGCGACCGGATCGCCGCGCAGCGAAACGGCGACGGCAGCAGCGATGGTGGCGGCTGCGCTCGAGTACGAGCGAAGAAGCGGATATGGATTCAAGGCGGAGACCGGGGAGTTCCCAGCGGGTTACGCCTCCGCCTCGAATGATTCGGCCTCATATGCCGTCGGCGGTTGCCCGACGCTGGCGCTGAACAAGTGGCCCTTCGCGCACTACCACACCCAGTACGACACGCTGGACGAGATTGACTGGAGCGACGCGCGCCTGACCGCCGTCATCGCCGCCTCGATCGTCGCCGAATATGCGCTCGGCGACGACCTCACCGCGGGACCCACCCTGAGGGGGGCGCGGAAGCAAAGATGAGCGAACAGGACTTCGCGCCCGGCGCGCGCAACGCAGTCGCTCCAAGGGAACTGTTTCGCAGGTTTCCCGAGTTGCGCGCGCGCATCCCGTGGGTTCCTCTCGCCGATCTGCCGACGCCCGTTGAGCGCATGGCTCGGCTGGAAGAGTCCCTGCCCGGCGACGCGCGGCTGTTCGTGAAGCGCGACGACCTAACCAACTCCGGGTACGGCGGGAACAAGGTTCGCAAGTTCGAGTTCGTGCTGGCGCAAGCGGTCGCCTCGGGTGCGACGCACGTCGTAACGGCGGGTGGGTGGGGTTCTCATCACGTCCTCGCAACGGCGTTCTTCGCGCGCCGGTTTGGGCTGGCAACGCGCGCATACGTCTTCCCGCAGCCCTTCAACGACCACGTCGGTCGTCAGTTGCTTGCGATGGCGGCCTGCGGTGCCGAACTCGTGCCTTGCGCCGGACCGTCGGTTGCTTTCGCGCGGCTCGCTGTGGCGCGCGCGCGCCGAAACGCTCCGTTCGTAATCGCGCCCGGTGGCAGCACTGTGGCGGGAATGCTGGGCTACGTCGAGGCCGGACTGGAAATCGCTGCGCAGGTGACTCGCGACGAACTTCCGCCACCCGACGCGATCGTAACCGCACTCGGTTCGGGTGGAACCGCCGCGGGTTTGGCGGTCGGACTTGCGCTTGCGGGATTGGCGGCCGAAGTGATCGCCGTGCGTATTACTTCGCCGGTCGCCGCGAACGCGCGCTACGTGGATTTGCTGTGTCGTCGCGTGCTGCGGTGCCTGAACTCCGTCGTCCACACCGACCTTCGTCCCAGCGTCCGCGTACTCGGAGGGTACCTGGGCAAGGGATACGGGTTCCCGACAGCGGCCGGGGTTGCTGCGACGAGGCGCGCGCGTGACACCGAAGGGCTGCGCTTGGAGCCGAGCTATACCGCGAAAGCGATGGCTGCGTTCACCGATGTCGCTTCGCGGTCTGCGTCGCGCGGCAAGACCTACATGTTCCTCGATACATTCAGTTCGTCCCCGCTGGACTCACTCGTCCGAGCGGCTTCCCCAGCCGACCTGCCTCCCGCGCTGCGCGCGCTGTTTGCGCGCGCCTAGGACGCGGGCGTTGTGCCGCGGTGAACCGGTTGAGTGCATTCCGCTGGTAGGGTTTCGCCGGTGACGCACTACATCCGGGGTTCAGGCTTTCCTCGTACCCGACCCGGCATCGGCACTTATGGCACGGCTTGACGGTCGGCACGACAGGGGGACGAAATGGCGTATTGCGCGAACTGCGGGTTGGAGATCTCGGACCAGGCGATTGCTTGTCCAAAGTGCGGACAGCCGGGTGGCGGCAGTCAGACGGTCTCGACGGACACATCTTTGGCGTCCTGGGGTCAGCGGGTCGGGGCCGCACTCATCGACGGCCTCGTCGTGGGAGTGCCGTCGTGGATACTGATGGCGATCTTCGGGATCGGCGCGGCTGCCAGCGGACAGGTCGAGGTCGATCCAATCACCGGTGAGGTGGTCGGGGGCGGGGGTGCGCTCTTCCTGATGATGGCGGTGGTATTCGCGGTCGGAGTCTTGTATCGCGTCCTTCTTGAAGGCGGTCGGCGCGGCCAGACCGTCGGCAAGATGGCCTTGCGGATCCAGGTCCGAGACGCCACCGCCGGCGGATCGATCGGTTACGGTCGCGCGTTTCTGCGCTGGGTGGTCGCGGGCGCCCTTTGGATCGTCACCGTCCCGGGCATCATCGACGTGCTGTTCCCGCTTTGGGACAAGCGGCGCCAGACGCTGCACGACAAGGCCGCTCGCTCGATCGTCGTCCGAGTCGCCTGATCAAGAAACAGCGAGTGGGATCGGTTCACCCAAGTTCGGTGGTGAGCCGGTCCCATTCGGTTTCGAGTTCGGCGATGTGCGCGCGCAGTCGTTCGTATTCGCGCACCAACTCGGCAACGCCTTGGCCTGCGGCGTAGAACTCGGGATCCGCGAGGCGCGCGCCGGTCGATTCCATTTGTGCGTGCGCAGCTTCCAACTTCGTCTCGACGCTACGGACGGCGGTGCGCGCGCGCGATTGCCGTTGCCGTTCTTCGGCGTCGCTTCGGCGCTGCTCCTTTGATGTATTTCCCGCGCGCGCCGCTCGCTCGCTGGGCGCCGGCGTTGACTGCTCCGCGGAAACGCGTTCGAGGTAGCGCTCGTAGTCTCCGGGGAACGAGCGCACTCGTCCGGCCGTGACTTCGATGACGTGATCGGCGACGCTGCGGATCAAGTGGCGGTCGTGAGTGATCAGCACCATCGTGCCGTCGTACTCCTGTAGCGCGTCCTCCAGCACGTCGCGCGACGCGATGTCGAGGTGGTTTGTCGGCTCGTCCATGCACAGCAAGTTGAACGGAGACGCCAGGACTTTCGCTAGCGCGAGCCGCGAACGCTCTCCGCCCGAAAGCACGCCGACGGGCTTGTCCACGTCGTCGCGTGGGAACAAGAAGCGTCCCAGCAAGTCACGAGGCCGCACCTTGGAGCCGGGCGGCAGCGATCGCTCGAGTTCTTCCAGTACTCGCAGCGACGGGTCGAGCGACTCGACTTGGTGCTGCGCGAAGTAGCCGATGGCGACGTTCGCTCCGGGCGCGCACTCTCCGGTCGTCGGCTTCAACGCGCCGGCGATGAGCTTCAAAAGCGTGGTCTTTCCCGCCCCGTTCGGTCCGACGAGCGCGACCTTCTGTCCGCGCTCGATCGACACGTTGAGATCCCGGTAGACCTCGTGATCGCCGTAGGAGAACCCCACGCTACGCAGTTCCATCACGATGCGTCCCGCGCGCGGCGCCGGAGGGAAACCGATCTTCATGGTGCGACCCGCTGCCGCCACGACCGGTGCGGCATCCATGCGGTCGAGCGCCTTGATGCGGCTTTGCACCTGTCGCGCCTTCGAGGCTTTGTAACGGAACCGATTGATGAACACTTCGGATTGCGCGCGTTTGCGCGCGATGTTCTTCGCCGCAGCTTCGGCCTGCAGCGCGCGCATTTCGCGTTGCTCGACGAACGACGCGTAGTCACCGGTGTAGACGACGAGCTTGCTGCTTTCGATTTCGCCCACTCGTGTGACGATGCCGTTCATGAAGTCGCGGTCGTGCGAGATGAGCATCAGCGCGCCTTCGTATGTGCGCAGGAATCGCTCAAGCCACACGACGGACTCGAGGTCAAGATGGTTGGTCGGCTCGTCGAGCAGAAGCACGTCGGGTCCGGCCAGCAGCAGCTTGGCGAGCGCGACCCGCATGAGCCATCCGCCCGACAGCGTCTCGGTCCGGCGCGAGGTATCCGCATCGGAGAAGCCCAGACCCGCGAGGATCTGCCGCGCTTCGGTCTCCAGCGACCAACCCCCCAGCGCCTCGAAGCGTTCGGTCAGATGGGCGTACTCCTCCAGCAGCGGCCCGCGTTCTTCTTCGTCGGGCGTCGCCTCCAGTTCGGCCGTGAGGATCTGAAGCCGGTGTCCGGCGTCACGCATGGCGGTTCCCGCGGACATGACTTCCTCGAGAACGGTCCGACCGCGCAGCGCGTCCGTTTCCTGCGCCAGGTACCCAAGGACGGCGCCGTTGAGCAGGTTGATCGATCCACCGTCGGGCTCCTGGTGTCCGGAGATCATCTCGAACAAGGTGGTCTTGCCCGAGCCGTTCGGCCCCACGATCGCGATGCGGTCGCGCGCGCCCACCCGCAGGTCGGCGCCGTCGAAGAGAGCGCGCGCGCCGAACGAACGTCGAAGGCCGGAGATGATGATCACGCGTTGAGAGTATCGAGCCTGGACGAGTCCCGCGCGCGCCGTAGACTCTGAGGTGGGCCGGAGCAGACGTGTCCGGCTGGAATCGAGAGGGATGACAAGCCATGACGAAGTCCGCGGCGCGCGCTGTTCCCGATCCGATCGACTTCCTTCACATCGACGCGCTTCTGTCCGAGGACGAGCGGGCGATTCGCGATACCGTCCGGCGCTTCGTCCGTGAGCGCGCGCTGCCCGGGATCGCCGACTGGTTTGAGCGAGGGGTCTTCCCGCGGGAACTGGCGCCGGAACTGGGCCGCCTGGGTCTGCTCGGGATGCACCTTGAGGGATACGGCTGCGCCGGGACGAGCGCGGTCGCCTACGGTCTGGCGTGTACCGAACTCGAGGCCGGCGACAGCGGCTTTCGAAGTTTCGTCTCGGTCCAAGGCTCGCTTGCGATGTTCGCCATCCATCACTGGGGCTCTGAGGAACAGAAGCAGGAGTGGCTCCCACGAATGGCGGCGGGGGATGCGCTCGGGTGTTTCGGCTTGACCGAAGCCGATGCCGGCAGCGATCCCGGGAGCATGCGCACCACGGCCCGCCGCGACGGAACCGACTGGGTGATCGACGGCTCGAAGATGTGGATCACCAGCGGCAGCATTGCCGACGTCGCCGTCGTGTGGGCGCGCACTGAGGACGGCGTGCGCGGGTTCCTCGTGCCGGCCGGCACGCCCGGGTTCTCCGCGCGCGACATCCATCACAAGCTGTCGTTGCGCGCGTCGGTTACCTCTGAGCTGATCCTGGAGGACTGCCGGGTTTCTGCCGACGCAATGCTGCCCGAGGCGCTTGGGCTGCGCGGACCGCTGTCGTGTTTGAACGAGGCGCGCTACGGCATCGTGTGGGGCGCGGTCGGCGCGGCGCGCGCGTGTTACGAAGCCGCTTTGTCTTACTCGAAAGATCGCGTCCAGTTCGGCAAGCCGATCGCAGCAATGCAGCTGACGCAACGCAAGCTCGTCGAGATGTTGCTCGCCACGCAGCGCGGAATGCTGCTCGCGCTGCACCTGGGGCGCATGAAGGACCACGGCCGGCTCACGCACGAACAAGTGAGCCTCGGCAAGTATGCGAACGTCGGCGACGCGCTGGAGGTCGCGCGGCTGGCGCGATCGGTGCTGGGTGCGAACGGGATCACGCTGGAATACCCCGTCATCCGCCATATGAACAATCTGGAGTCGGTCTACACCTACGAGGGCACGCACGAAATCCACACGCTCGTCGTTGGTCAGGCCGTGACGGGCATGGCCGCGTTCTTCTGATGGCCTATGCGTGCTTGCGGTGTTCCTCGCGCGCGAGCGATGCGAGGTGCCGCTTGAGTCCTGCGAGCGTGCGCGCGGTGGTGCGCCGGAACACGAGCCCAAGTGCCGGGTCGAGCACTCCCAAGGGGCCCTTGCCCACAAGGATCGCGTTGTAGGTGATGCGCGAGCCTTCGCGCGTCTTCTCGATCGTGATCGCGTCTTGCGCGCGCAAGATCGTCGTCTCCGATTGGAACGTGATCTCTGACGGAGGCGTCATCGACGTTACGCGGTAGAGCCCTGTGATCTTGCGTCCCAGCAAAGTGGTCGCCAGGCGGAACGTTGAGTTCACTCGCACCGGGCCGTCGGTCATCTTTTCAGCTTCGGCGATGCCGGGGTCCCACTCCGCTGCGTTCGACATGTCGCTCAAGTACGCGAAGCATGCTGCGGGCGACAGACGGGTTTCGAGCGAGGCGCTATACCGTGCCATCCAAACCCCTCCTCGGGCTTTGCGTGACCGTTTGTCTTCCGATCATGGCACCGCCGGATGCCCGGCGACAGGTACGAACGTGGGATCTATTGCCGACAGAAAGCCCTGTTGGCACTCTCTGTCGGGACGCGTCCTCTATGCGATAGTTCGGTACCGGCGGATCGCGGTCGGCACGAAGACGATCATCATCCCCGCGATCCACGCTACCGCTTGAAGGGTGGGTTTGAGTATCGGCCCGGCGACGAGCAATCCGCGCATCGCATCGACCGTGATGCTGACGGGGTTGACCTTCGCCCACGCTTGCAGCCACCCGGGCATCGATGCGACCGGAACGAACGCTGAACTCGCGAAGGTCAGCGGAAAGATCCAGATGAACGACGCTGCCTGAGTGGACTCCACGTCGCGGACCACCAATCCGATCAATGCCGAGATCCACGAGAACGCGTGACCGAACATTAACGCAAGAGCGACCCCGCCGAGCGCGGCGATTGGGTTGGTGTGGATGCGAAATCCCACCGCGAACCCAACCGTCATCATCAGCCCGATGACGAACACGTTGCGGACGGTATCCGACAGCGTGCGTCCGGCGAGCACCGCCGAGCGCGCCATGGGCAACGACCGGAAGCGGTCGATCATGCCGCCCGAAAGATCCTCCGCAAGTCCGACGCCTGTTTGCGTTGAGCCGAAGACGACCGTCTGCACGAAGATCCCCGGCATCAGGAAGTCCACGTAGGAAAGCCCGCCGCCGGCGTTGATCGCCCCGCCGAAGACGTAGCGGAACAGCAGCACGAACATCACAGGCTGAATCGTGGAAAAGACCAGAAGCGTTGGAATGCGCAGGTAGCGGATCAAGTTCCGCTGCGAGACCAGCAACGCGTCGCCGATTGCGGCGGCTGCGCGCCCGCGCCGGACCGACGGTGCGGATGTCGTCGTCGTGTTCACTTGTGCCTCCCGCGCGCGCGCCGCCGCCGCCGTCCCGCCGCCGTCGTGTCACCCGGCAACGGGGCGTCTTCCGCGGTGTGTCCGGTCAGGCGCAAGAACACGTCGTTTAGCGTCGGGCGGCGCAGCGCGAGATCCGACAGCGAGATCCCTGCCCCGTCAAGCCGGCGCACGACCTCCGCGATTACCCGCGTTCCACCGATGCCCACAGGGATCGAGACGTGCCCCTGGGGAGCATCGACCGTAGGGGCACCCGCGCCGAGTCCCGCCACCGCAACGACGGCTTCGGATGTGCGCGCGCGATCCGCGACGTGGATGTCGACGACGTCCACTCCCAACCGAGTCTTCAATTCGTCGGAGGTTCCTTCCTCGATGACCAGGCCGTCGTCGATGATCGCGATGCGGTCCGAAAGATGATCCGCCTCGTCGAGGTACTGCGTCGTCAACAGCAACGTCGTCCCGTCGCGCACGAGTTCTTCGATCAAGCCCCACAACTCGATGCGGCTTCGCGGATCCAGCCCCGTCGTCGGCTCGTCGAGAAACAACACCTGCGGCCGGCCGACGAGGCTTGCCCCCAGATCCAGTCGCCGGCGCATCCCGCCGGAGAAGCCCTTCACCTGGCGCGCGCCCGCGTGGCTGAGGTCGAATCGTTCCAGGACCTCGTCGGCGCGCCGCTCCGCCTCGGCGCGCGGCAGGCGGTACAGACGCCCAACCAATACGAGGTTCTCGCGTCCGGTCAGCGTCTCGTCCACCGCCGCGTATTGCCCGGCGAGCCCGATGGCGCTGCGCAACTTCGCGGCATCGCGCACCACGTCGTACCCGGCGACCGTTGCGCGCCCGCCGTCGGGATGCAGCAGCGTCGCAAGGATCCGAACCGCCGTCGTCTTGCCGGCCCCGTTGGGCCCGAGCAGCCCAAGAACGGTTCCCGTAGGTACGCGCAAGTCGATACCGCGAAGCGCTTCGACGTCTCCGAACCGCTTCCGCAGGCCCTCGACAACCACTGCCGGTGTGTCCATTTCGGATCCTTCGCCGCGTGACGCTCTCAAACGAGGAAAGCCGCCTGAGCATACCGGCGCAGAAACCCAGGTTCCTGCCTTTGTCGAACGGTGGCGGTGAACCACTAGCCTTCAGGCGCGCGCCGGTGTAGAGAAGACACAGCAGATTGCGGTCTCCGGCGCGAGGAGAGGAGTTCGAGATGCGAATAGGGGTTCTCACCGGCGGAGGCGACTGTCCGGGGCTCAACGCGGTTATTCGCGCAGTTGTTCGAAAGGGCGAACGGACGTACGGAGATGAACTCGTCGGGTTTCTCGACGGATGGAAAGGCGTCATCGAGGGTTCGACGATGCCGTTGGACGTCGAGCGTTGTCGAGGCATCTTGCCGCGCGGTGGGACGATTCTGGGCACCTCGCGGACGAATCCGTACAAGATCGACGGTGGACCGGAGAAAGCGAAGGCGACCGTCGAGCGTCTGGGAATCGACGCGTTGATCGCGATCGGCGGCGAGGACACGCTCGGCGTCGCGCTGAAGTTGACCAACGAGGGCGTGCCGGTCGTGGGTGTCCCCAAGACGATCGACAACGACCTCGGCGGAACCGAGGTGACCTTCGGGTTCGACACGGCGGTCCAGATCGCGGCCGATGCGATCGACCGGTTGCACACCACCGCGGAGTCGCACAACCGCGTGCTTGTGTGTGAGGTCATGGGCCGTCACGCCGGATGGATCGCAACATGCGCCGGCATCGCCGGCGGCGCGGCGCAGATCTTGGTTCCCGAGCAGGAGTTCGACATCGAGAAGGTGTGCCAGGACCTGCTCCAACGTCACAAGAAGGGACGCTTCGCGTCGATCGTCGTCGTCGCGGAGGGAGCGAAGCCCAAGGAAGCCTCGACCGTGCTGCAGTCGGGCGAGTTGGACGAATTCGGTCACGTTCGCCTGGGCGGAATCGGCGAGGTTCTCGCCAAGGAAATCCGCGCGCGCACGGGGTTCGACACCCGGGTAACCGTGCTCGGCCACGTCCAGCGCGGCGGGACTCCGACCGCGTTCGACCGAATCCTCGCAACACGATTCGGGGTCGCAGCGATCGACGCGGTGCACGACGGCGCGTTCGGCACGATGGTGGCGCTTCGGGCCGGCGCGATCATCCGGGTTTCGATCGCGGAGGCAGTTGCCGAGTTGAAGACGGTTGATCCCGGTCTCTTGGAGGTCGCCGAGATCTTCTTCAGCTAACTCGACGGCGCGCGCCAAGTCGGCGCTTGCTTGGTAGGTCTTCGCGGGAATGCTTCGCCTCGTGTGAGAATGGCCCGGTCGATCACGGGGGAGGACTCATGCTTGACGTCGAACGCCGCGACAACATTGCCGTGCTGCGGATGGATCACGCGAAGGTAAACGCATTGGACGCGGAGTTCCTGCGCTCGCTCACTGCCAAGCTTGCCGAAATCGAAGGATCGGATGCCGAGGCGCTCGTTCTAACCGGAAACCACCGCGCTTTTTCGGCCGGCGCCAACTTGCCGCTGATTCTCGAGGGCGGCGCCGAATACGTTCGGGATAACGTCCCGGTGCTGGGAGAGGCATTCGGCGCGCTGTTCAGCTTTCCGCGTCCGGTCGTGGCCGCGGTGAACGGTCACGCGATCGCCGGCGGGTGCGTGCTGGTCTGCGCGTGCGACTACAAAGTCATGACCGACGGTGACGCCCTCGTCGGCATCCCCGAGTTGCGGGTCGGTGTGCCGTTCCCAACGTCGGCGCTGGAGATCATGCGTTTCGCGGTCGGGTCGCAGTTCGTGCAGCAATTGGTGTACCTGGGGGAGGTCTACGGTCCACAGGAGGGAATGCGGCGCGGTCTGGTCGATGAGGTCGTTGCGGAAGGCGACGTGCTCGCGCGCGCCCTTGAGGTCGCCGCGCACCTCGCGAGCATCCCGGCGGAGACGTTCGCCCTCACCAAGCGCGCGCTGCGCTACCCGGTACTGTCGCGCATCGAGCGCGACGCGCCGCGCTTCGACCCAGATGTCGTCAGGTTGTGGGCGTCGGACGAAGTACTCGCGTCGATGCAGTCCTTCGTGGATGAAGTCATCGGCGCGCGCCGCGCCGCACCCTGATCGGTTGCGCTCCGGTTGCCGTCCGGCGTCTTTACGATTTCGTGTCCGTCAATCGTAGAGTGCAGCGGTCGAGTTGGAACCGAATCCCTCCGCGGTGAGTCGAAGTGATCAGCCGGGTTGCCGCGACCGCCACTCGGGACTTGCGGCAACCCGGTTCGTAGACTTGTTCTTGGGAGTCGGACCGCCGGTCCGGCAGGACTTGTTCAGGAGGATTCGTGGGCGATCGCGAGGAGTTGGGGTCCGCGCTTGAGCGCTGGGTCGATGCGGGGATCATCACGGCGGAGCAACGGTCCGCAATCGATCGGCTTGAGGCGCAAGGCGCCCCCGTGCCCGGATCGCGCGTATCCGCGGTCGTCGAGGTCTTCGTCTATTTGGGTATCGCAGCGGTGGTCGGGTCGGTCGTTGCGTTGCTCTCGCAGTTCTGGTCCGACCTCGGGATGTCCGGCAGGGTCGGGTTGCTTGGAGCTCTCGCGGTGGGCTCCGGCGTCGGCGGTAGCGCGCTTCGCGGCCGCGAGGCACCGCCACTCGCGCGCGCCTCCGCGATCTTGTGGATGCTGTCCTCGGGGTTCGTCGCCTCGATGGGGGCAACGATTGCGACGACGCTGAAGGATCCTAGAGAGGCTGCGACCTTCCTTCTAACCGGTGGACCGGCATTCATTTTGTCCTTGGTGTACTGGCGCGCGGAGCCGCGCGCTGCGCAGTTATTGGCCGTGATTGCATCCGGCTTGTTCTCCGTCTTCGGGCTGAACGATGCAGCGGCCGCGAACCCCGGTGCGTTGCGGGTCGGGCTTGTGCTTGCGGTTGCGGGCGCGGTGCAGGTGGCGTTGGCGCGCGCCGGACTCCTTGCCCCGACCCATCTAGCCCAGTTGCTCGGGTCCATGCAGGTGCTCATCGGTCTGTGGATCCCGACGTTCGACGACAAGGTCGCGATGGAGGCCGTCGGCATCGTGGCGTCGCTCGGCTTCCTGTGGCTGTCGGTGCAGTGGCGCGCGGTCGGCCTGCTCGCTGCTGGAGCCGTCGGGCTGTTTACTTTCGTGTCGGGGTTCGTCTTGCAGCACCTCGCGGATTCCCTCGGCGTCCCACTGGCGTTGCTTCTCGCGGGGGCCGCACTGATCGGGGCGGCGATCCTGGTCGGCCGCCTCCAACCGCTGGTCCGCAGTCAACAGGACTGATCCCGGCAAAACGAATCACGCTTCCCGGCAGGAAACCACCGCGCGCGCGAGGAACTACTGCCCGAATCACAGGGTGAGGGATGAATCGGGGAGGAGCTTGCGCATGCGAGTGTTCCGGAGTTCACATCTGTCGTCGACGCGCCGCCCGCGCGGTATTGCGGCGCTGCTGGCCGTCGCGTTGGTGCTTCCGCTGGGCGTCGCGGGGGTGACCCGCGCCGCCGGTGATCAGTACTCGGCCAAGATCCGGTGGACCTCCCACGGGATACCGCACATCGTCGCGGACGATTTCGGCGGCATCGGCTACGGCTACGGGTACGCGTTCGCGAGCCAGAACCTCTGCGTAATCGCCGACGACTACGTGACCGTCAACGCTCAGCGCTCCAAGTACTTTGGGCCCGACGCCGGTTACACCATCGCTGCCAACGACGCTTCTCCGACGAACCTGCAAAGTGACTTCTTCTGGCAGAACATCATCGATGAGGGCACCGTCGACCGGCTCCTGGCTCAGGAGCCGCCGCTGGGTCCCGTGCAAGGAGTTCGCGACGGTATTGCCGGCTACGTCGCCGGCTACAACCGGTACCTCGACGAGACGGGCGTGGACGGCCTTCCCGACCCGCGGTGCCGCGGGGCGGAGTGGGTTCGTCAGATCACCGAGAAGGACGTCTACCTTCGTTTCTTCCAGTTGATGTTGCTCGCTAGTTCGGGCGCTCTTATGGAGGGCATCGTCGATGCCCAGCCGCCGCTGACGGCAACGGCCGCGATTCCTCAGGCGCGGCTGTCGGCGGCGTTGCGGAAGTGGGACGGGACCGGACTGCCGGGTCTGAAGACCGATCGACTCGGCAGCAACGCCTACGGACTCGGCAAAGATGCCACGGACAACGGTTTGGGCATGGTGCTGGGGAACCCGCATTTCCCGTGGGATGGTCCCGAACGCTTTTACCAAACGCAGTTGACGATTCCGGGCGTCGTTGACGTCGAGGGCGCCAGTTTGTTTGGAGTTCCGCTGATCCTGATCGGCCACAACGAACACGTCGCCTGGAGCCACACGGTTTCAACCGCGTGGCGCTTCACGCCGTACGAACTCGCTCTCGTGCCCGGCTCGCCGACCAGTTACATGTACGACGGCGAAGTCCGTCAGATGACCAGTCGCACGGTCGCGGTCAAGGTGAAGCTTGCCGACGGGACGCTTGCGGATCGCACGCACACTTTCTGGTCTACGCACTTCGGCCCGATGTTCGCAGGCATTCCCGCCACCGATTCCCCGGTGGGTCCGATCAATATCTTCAACTGGACGCCGACGACCGCCTACGCGCTTCGCGACGTGAACATACAAATGCGGGCGCTCAACCAGTTCTTCGGCATGAATGCCGCGACTTCCGTCGAGGACCTAAAGCACGTCACCGACACCTATCAAGGGATTCCGTGGGTGAACACCACGGGAGCCGACGACACCGGTACCGCCTACTACGCCGACCACTCGGTCGTTCCGCACGTCACCGACGCGCAGATTACCGAGTGCGTTAACGGGCTCGTCGGAAAGGCTGTTTGGGAACTCGCGGCTCTGCCGGTGCTCGATGGGTCTCGCTCGCTATGCGAGTGGGGTAGTGATTCCGACGCCGTCGTGCCCGGGATCTTCGGGCCCGGCCATCTTCCCTGGATGTTCCGAGACGACTACACGCATAACTCCAACGACAGCTACTGGCTGACGAATCCGCGCCATCCGCTGGAGGGCTACCCGCGAATCATCGGCAATGAGCGTACGCCGAGGACGTTGCGCACGCGCGTGGGGCTGCGAATCCTCGAGGACCGTCTGGCCGGAAACGACGGGCGTCCCGGGCGTCGCTTCACGATCACGGACTTGCAGGAACTGGCCTTCGGCAATCGCCAGTACGCCGGCGAGCTGTTCCGTGACGCGGCGGTGACCATGTGCCGCAAATACCTTGGACCGACGGACATCAAGGCCGCGTGTCCGGTGATCGCGGCGTGGGATGTGCACGACAACATCGACAGCGCCGGCGCCGTGCTTTTCCGCCGGTTCGTCGAGCGCGTTTTGCCGCTGGATCCCTACACGACGGCGTTTGATTTCCGCGATGCGGTCAACACCCCGAAGGGACTCGACACGTCGGACCCGCAGGTGCAGCAAGCCCTGGCCGATGCGGTTGCCGATCTGCAGGGGTCCGGGATACCTCTCGACGCGAAACTGGGGGATTACCAGTACGAGATGCGCGGTGACGTCAAGATCCCGATCCACGGCGGTCCCGGGCAGCTGGGTAACTTCAATGCCATCGGCAACGCCGGTGGATGGCAGCCGGGCGAGGGCTACCCCGATATCGACTTCGGGTCGAGCTTCGTGATGACCGTGCAGTTCACGGGGGAGTCGTGCCCGGTACGCGGCGGAACCTGGATCACCTACTCGCAATCGTCCAACCCGGAATCGCCGTTCTTCGGCGACCAGACGTCGATGTTCTCGCGCAAAGAGTGGAACCCGATACGTTTTTGCGAGCAGGACATTGCGTCCGATCCCGCGTACTCGGTCGTCAACCTTTCGTGACGACTGGCAGTAGCCCCGGTTCGTCTGCTCCAATGAGGACAACGTTGGACAGGGGGGGACATCTAGACATGGGACGTGGACGGGATCCGGTTCCGGATCGGAACTTGGCGATGGAGATGGTCCGCACAACCGAGGCGGCCGCACTCGCCGCCGCGCGCTGGGTGGGCCGAGGCGACAAGAACGGTGCCGACCAGGCCGCTGTTGACGCCATGCGGTTGATCTTCAATACGCTTCACATCGACGGCGTCGTCGTCATCGGCGAAGGCGAGAAGGACGAAGCGCCGATGTTGTATAACGGCGAGCACGTCGGCACCGGTGAGCCGCCGCACGTGGACGTCGCGGTGGATCCGATCGACGGCACTCGTCTGACTTCGCGCGGCGAGGGGAACGCCTTGTCGGTGGTCGCCATCGCCGAGCGAGGAGCGATGTTCGATCCGGGTCCGTGTGTCTACATGGAGAAGATCGCCGTCGGGCGTCAGGCTGCCGGCGCGATCGACATCACCGCCTCCATAGAAGACAACATGCGCAACGTTGCCAAGGCGCGCGGGATGGAGGTGTCGGACCTCACCGTGACGATCCTGGACCGCGATCGCCACGCAGATGCAATCGCGAGCGTGCGCGCGCTCGGCGCGCGCGTACGTCTGATCTCCGACGGCGACGTCGCGGGCGCGATCACGGCTGCAAAGCAGGGCACCGGCGTGGACATGCTCTACGGCATCGGCGGAACGCCGGAGGGTGTGATCACCGCGGCAGCGCTCAAGTGCCTGGGCGGCGAGATCCAAGGGCGCCTGTATCCGCGGAACGACGAGGAGCGTCAAGCAGCGATTGCCGCCGGATACGACCTCGGCCGGGTTCTCACGACCGACGATCTGGTGCAAGGCGAGGACGTGTTCTTCGCCGCGACGGGAGTGACCGACGGCGTGCTGCTCGAGGGCGTGCGCTACTCGGCCAACGGAGCGACCAGTCAGTCGATGGTCATGCGCGCGCGCTCGGGAACCGTCCGAGTGATCAGTTCCGAGCACCGGTGGTCGAAGCTGATGCACATCTCGCACATCGACTACCGAGGCCTGCCTCCCGTCCAGGGCTAAACGCGTTAGGGGCGGGGAAGCGGCGTCCGGTGGTTACCGCGCGCCGTTTCCCCGCCGCCGAGCGGCCCACATCCCAACCGCGATCCCAGAGGCGAACAGCCCGAGGCCTCCGACGGTTGACGGGATGCCGATCAGCAGCGCGCGCCTGCGAGTTCGCAGCTCATGAATCGGCCATCCGCGGGCGCGCGCCAGACGACGCAACTTCGGCTCCGGGTTTACCGCGTGCGCGTGCCCTACAGCCTCCAACAGTGGCAGATCGTTGATCGAGTCCGAGTACGCCGCGCACTCGGTCAGGTCGAAGCCCTTCTCCACCGCGAGCGCCTCGACGGCTTTGGACTTCTCGGGGCCATGCAACAGGGGTCCCGCGAGCTTGCCCGTGTAGCACCCCGCGTCGTCCAGCTCCGAGCGCGTGCCGAGCGCGCCGGTCATCCCGAGTCCCTCGGCGATCACCTCGGCGATCTCCAGCGGCGTCGCCGTAACCAGGTACGTCTCGTGTCCAAGCGACTCATGGTGCTGAATGATTCGCACCATGTCGGCGTAGACGCGCGGCAGGATGCGCTCGCGCGCGATCTCGACGCCCAACTGATGCAGTTCCTCGCGGTGTCTGCCCTTGACGAACCCGAGCGCGAACTCCTGGATGTCGTCCACGAGTCCCATCCGTTCGCTGCCGGTGAGCCGGAAGGTGATCTGGCCCCACGCGAAAGACGCGATGCGTCGAACTCGGATGAAATCCCGTTCGTACATCCCGCGCGCGAGCAGGTACAGGCTCGACCCGGGGATCACCGTCTTGTCGCAGTCGAAGAACGCCGCGCGCTTTGTCATTGCGACGAGTCTACCCCTGCGGCGCCACCGGAATCGACAGATACGAGGCCCGCGCTGCGTCGTGGTAGACGGAGTTCAGCGTCGGGGAGGTCAGGGTTAGGTGGTTCGGCGTGTCCGAGGATGTGATGTCTACCCGAATACTGTGTCCGGCGCCGAAGGTTTTGGCGGTCGGCCAGATTTCGATCTGATACTCGCGGACTTCCCCGGGCGGCGGTGGATCCAACGCGGCCGCCGTGTGCAAGTGATACGGCGCGAGGATCTCTCCGTCGGCGACGATGCTGCGAGAGAGATCGTATGTTCGATGAGACGCGCGCAAGTAGCCCTGCGTCAGCAAGGTCGCGGTTCCGTCGGCTGCGACGTCGGACACTTTCACGACGAAGTCGGTGTCGTTGTACGGCGGGGTCGCTTGCAAGACCGGGCCGTCGGCGGGAGTCGGTGGCCGCTCCGCTCCGAGCACCGAAGCGAACATCTTGAAGCCGATCGGTCCGGCGATTGAGAAGTCCGCGGCAAGCGGTGCGGTTTGGTACGTGAGGCCCTTGCCGGACTCCAAGCGCTGGTCCCACTGCGGCTGCGGCGTCCCCGCGGCGTTGTCCCACCGCGACAGCGTCTCGGCCGTGCCTGCCGACGGGTTGAGGGCGTAGAGGTCCTCGGCCTCGCTCGTGGTCGGCGCATCCGTGCTCAACCGTCCGTCGGCACGAAGGTAGAACCGCTGTACCGACAGATCCGCCGGCGGCCACTGGTCGGTTGTCTTCCACTCACCGTCGGCGGCGCTCTGCGCGCCGAGCACTCCGGTGCGCATCTGGAAGTAGCGCATGCGCTGCCCGCTCATCCATGACGGCGCGGCGCCGCCGTTCACGCGGTCCTCGAGCCAGTAGCGGTACCAGCCGACGAGGTCTTCGCGGAATCCTTGGTTTGGATTGATGAAGTGAGTCTGGCCGTGGTTCCAGGGCCCGATGATCAAGTAGTTGGGTCCGTGCTCGGAGGAGTTCGCGCGCTCCTGTTCGCGTGCGGCGGTGAAGGTCATCAGCTGTCCCCGCGTGAACGCATCGAACCACCCGGCGAGGTGCAGCGTCGGAACGCGAAGATTCTGAATGCGCGGCAGAATGCTCGAGTCCTCGTACAACTTCTGCGTCCAGCCGGGGTCGGAGTCGTTGCTGGAGAACTCCGCGTCGGCGTACGGCGCCATCAAGTAGTTCACGATCATGGGGTCGTTCTTGGTGAGGTGGTCCGTCCAGGCTGCTGAGCCCTGCTCGCTTTGGACGTCGGTCGGCGGCTCCACGTAGTACGCGGACGTGCCTCCCGACCAGATCTGACCGAAGGAGCCGATCGCGACCCCACCGTGGTAGACGATGTCGCGGTACAAGTCGCCGTAGGCGCGCTGTGGCGCGACTGTGGCCAGGTGCGGCGGTGCTGCCGGCAGATCGCCCGTGGCAACCTCGGGCAGCGATGCCACGAGGTACTGGATGATCCCCGAGTAGGACCCGCCGTACATCCCAACGGTCTCTTCGCACAGCTTGTTGCTGTCGTCATCGGCGAGCGGCGCGCCGTCCTTGGTCGCGCTGGTCGCGGCCCACTCGATCATGGCTGCAGCGTCGGCCTGTTCGCGAACAGAGAAGACGATGTCGTACTCGCCGCCGGAGCCGCCGGTCCCGCGCGCGTCGGTCTCGATCAGCGCGATTCCTTGGGCCGGCAAGTGGCCGGCGCCTTCGGCCGCGCGCGTTTCCTTGCGGTACGGCGTCAGCTCGACGACGCACGGGTACAGGCCGTCACCATCGCCGTCGGCGATGGTGGGGACGTAGATGTCGGATGCGAGCGGGACGCCGTCGTTCATCGCGACGCGAACGTCGGTCAGCTTGACGTAGGGGTCGGCGGCGGCTGCAACGTTTAGCGTGGTTCCGGCAATGAGGATGACTACGACGGCGGCAAAGCGACGCACAGGGGGCTCCCTCCCTCGGTGACTGCGTACCGCCTAGGTTCGCGCTTGCGAGCGTGATTCCTTCCGGAGTCAGTCGTCGGAAGCAAGCAAGGGAAGTAGAAGTCCGGCCGAGGACAGAGTTGCGATCCAGGTTGCGCCGACCAGGCCGCCGCGCGCCGCCAGAGCGAGCACCACTGCCGCCGCAGCGGCCGTCGCGAGTGCGGCGCGCGTGTACGGGCGGCCCCACATCCCGCGATCGATCAGCGTTCCGCGCCGTTGTCGCAGGATCACCGCCGGGGCTGCGCACGCAGCAATCGCGATCGGCCAGATGGTGAACACCGTGATGTTTGCGACCGAGTCGATGATGCCGGCGAGGATTCTTGCGACACCGCCGACCGTTGCGACGCTCGCGTCCGCCGGCAGGGCGATCGCGCGCTCCAGGGCCAGCAGCCCTGCGGCGGCGACCGCCGCGGCAGCGACACCGAGGTACGCGGGCGCGCGCCGGCCGGCGCGCGCCACGAGCATGGCTCCGGCCGCGACGGCCAGGACTCCGAATGCAGGTCGCGCTCCGAATCTGGAGGAGCCGAGCATCACTGCTGCGACGGCGAAGGACACCGACGTGATCACCTTCGCTCGCCGCAGCGCGCTCGCGCGATCGAGCGCGAACCCCGCCGAGACAAGTCCCGCACCGATGACGACGCCCGCGATCCCGGCGTCGGCGCCTCCCGCGCGCGCGCCCGCTGCAATAGGGAACCCCACCCCGGCGCCGAGCAGTCCCGGAAGGGCGAGATCGACCAGCGGGAGTGCTGCCGAGGCGATGGCTGAGCCCAGCAGCGCGCGCTCGCGTCCGAGTGTGATGCGTGCGATCAACGCGAACGCAACGGATGCGATGACGGGAATCAGCACGGCCACAGCGGTCGCCGCGCGCGCGTCGGCAATCGAGGTCGGGATCGGGAGAGATGTTGCGGCCGGCAGTGCGACCACCGCAACGAGTCCGGTAGCCACCGCGTCGCGCAAACCTCGCGGCAGACGTCCGCGCGCGGCGGGACGGCCGCGACCCGAGGCGATCGTTAGAAACGCCACCAGCACGAACGCCATCGCGATCGCCAGCGCGGTGCGCGTGAGTGGGCGGCGCGCGCGCGCCGCAGCAACCAGATCTCGCTCCAGACCCTCTACGGCGGCGTGCGCGTTCGTCCGGGGTCGCACCGTGATCGCGTGTCCCGTCATGTCGGCGGGAATCGCGATGTCGAGCGCTGCCAGCATCGTCGGCCCGAGGTCGGCGATCGAGGCGAATCCGTCGCGCCGGGTGGTTTGGCTGCGCAGCACTCCCGGTGGTCCGGTCATCGCAATCGCTCCCAGGTGAACCCCTGCGGCAATGCGACTTCGCGACGGCGTGGGCGAGACGACTAGGACCGAGTCCCGCGCGCCGGCGAGCGCCCGCAGCTGCCCGAGCACAACATCGGCGCGGCGCATCGCCAAATCCATCCAGGGCTTCCGCGTAGCCGGATCGAGACCGAACTCGCGCTCGACGCGCGCACCGTCACCGAAGTCCACCAGAACCAGATCGCTGCGCTTGAGCGCACCCAGGGTCGCTTCGCGCAATGCTGCGAGATCAACCCGGCGGCCGGTGGGGAATCGCGAGTCGGCGCGCATCGCGAACGTGATAGGCACCGGTGCCGGTACTTGGTCGGCGCAGCCGAACACGCGGGCGATCCGTTCGGTTACGCCGTCGTCGGCTGTTCCTGCCAGGATCTCGGCCGTGCGGCCGGCGGCGGACAGGGCGCGCGCCAGTGTGCTGCCGTTTCGCCGCGCTGCGGCACCGAGGGATTCCGGATACCGGTCGCCGCAGACCGTTCCGCCGACGGCTTCGGCGGCGCGCGCGCGCGCCAAGGGGGTTCCCGCCGCACCGCCGCGCGCGCGCGCCGCGAGGAGCCCCACCGCGCCGTTCTTCAGGAACGCCTGGAAGTTCGGGAGGTTCGGCGCCGACCAGTCGCCCAGGTCCGTGCCGTCGAGCCACAGCACGATCACTCGCGCGCGCGCCTCGGGCTCTTGTGCGAGCGCGGGTGATACGGGCATGAATGCGATCCCGGCCGCGGTCAGCGAGGCGATGATCGTGCGCGCGCCGCGGAGCCGTGAGGTCTTCACGGTCTCAGCCGCGCGCCAGCGCGGTCACCAGCCCGGCCACCATCATCAAGAAGCAGTAGATGCCGAACGGCCGAAGTCCCCGACGCTGAATGGTTCCGATGAACCAGCGCACCGCCAGGAACCCTGAGATCGCCGAGGACGCGATCCCGATTGCGAACGCTGTGCCGGCGCCGGTGCCGAAGCCTTCGTTCATGATGCTCGGCGTCTCGGCCAGGGCGGCTCCAAAGATGATCGGAATCGACAGCAGAAAGGAGAAGCGCGTTGCTCCCACGCGGCTCAGGCCCATGCGCATCCCGGTTCCGATCGTGGAGCCGGAACGCGAGATCCCGGGAAGAATCGAAACCGCTTGCGCAAAGCCGACCGCGAGCGCGTCGGCAGTTGTGAGTTCGGTTTCCGGTCGTCCCGAGATCGCGCCCGGAACCGTCTCGGCCTCGCGCGTCTCGACGATCGTTTCGGTGGACATCAAGAAGTAGCCGGTCACCCCCAGCAGCAGGGACACGAGCACCGGTCGCTCGAAGGCTCCACCAATGACCTTCTCCAGCGTGATGCCGATGATCGCGGCGGGAATCGTGCCGATCACGATCATGCGAAGGAGCGAGCGATCCGATTCCGGCGCGCGCTTCCACCCCAGTGCGGTCCGCGCAAGCATGGCGATCTCGGCACGAAACACGGCGGCTACCGCGACCAGGGTTCCGATGTGAACCGCGACGGCGAAGGCCAGCGTCGGCGCCGGCCATCCTGCTATGAACGGAACCAGCGTCAGATGCCCGCTCGACGAGATGGGTAAGAACTCGGTTAGGCCTTGGACGATGCCAAGGATTAACGCTTGAAAGACGCTCATTTATGCGAGGGTATCAGTGTCCGACGCGCGCGCCGTCCAGCGCCGAGGCGCAGGCGCAGTCGCGGGAAGACGGCAGGGCCGGGATTACTGCGCGCAGCAGGTTGCTCAGGCGGGAGTTGTTGTCGTTGAAGACCTGGATGATTTCGGGCACCGTGACCGGCGACGTTCCCTCGACACCGGCGTCGTAGTCGGTGATGAGCGAGATGTTGCAGTAACACAGTTCCAGTTCGCGCGCGAGCGCCGCTTCGGGGTGCTGAGTCATGTTGATGACTTCCCAGCCCATGGCCGAATACCACTTGGACTCCGCCCGGGTGGAGAACCGCGGTCCCTCGATCACGACCACGGTCCCGTGCGCGTGCACCGAGATCCCGGCCGCGTGCGCCTTGTCGATAGCGACCGCACGCATTGTCGGGCAGTACGGCTCGGCGAGCGACACGTGAATCGTTTCGGGGCCGTCATAGAACGTAGAGGGACGACCGGAGGTTTGGTCGATGATCTGGTCGGACACCACGAAGTCGCCCCGCGCAACGTGCTTTTGCAGCGACCCCGCCGCCGTTGGTGCCAGCACGCGCGTGACTCCCAGCTCGCGCATCGCCCACAGGTTTGCCCGGTAGGGGATGCGGTGCGGCGGGAACTCGTGCTTCGTTCCATGGCGAGGCAAGAACGCCACCCGGCGTCCGTCGATCTCGCCCGTTACTAAGGGGGCCGACGGGTCGCCGAACGGCGTCGTGACGACGTGCTCTTGTGTCCCCTGCAGGAACGAGTAGAAGCCGGATCCACCGAAGACGCCGATTTCCGCGGGTGCGCTCATGCCTTATGACTTCGCCGAGCCGGTGCTCGAGCCGGTGCTCGAGCCGGTGCGCGCCGAGTCCGTCTTCTTCTCGGACTTCTCCGGCTTCTGGGGCTTCTCGGACTTCGACTCCTTGGACTCCCCGGACGCCGAGGCCGACGAGGCCGCCGTGTCCTTGGAGTCCTTGGCTGGCTCCTTCGATCCGTCCTTCGGCGTGAAGGGACGCTTACGAGAGCGGTTGTCGGTGGAGTAGAAGCCGGAGCCTTTCAGCACGATCCCCACGGGGTGGAACACCCGCTTGAGGGCGCCTCCGCACTCCTCGCACGTTTCCAGCGGGGGGTCGGTGAAACGCTGCACGGCATCGATGTGGCGATGGCAGGACGTGCAGGCATACTCGTAGGTCGGCATGATGCGAGGATTGTAGCAAGGGAAAAACCAGGCCCGTTTGGCGCTAGGCGCGCGCGCAGCGGATCACCCGGTTCTCGGTCACCACCGCGTCGACGCGTTCGTCGTGGGGCTCGACGGGGACCTCGGGCACGACCTGGACTTCGAAGCAGATGCCGATCCGGGGAACCACCGGCGATTCCCTGAGGAAGGCGTCGTAGAACCCGCCTCCGTGACCGAGGCGGCGTCCGCGCTCGTCGAAGGCGACGCCCGGCAGGACGATCACCGATGCTTCCGCGGGATGTAGGGCGAAGCGTGACCGGGGCTCGGGAATGCCTCTATATCCGGGCTCCAGCTCGTCGAGGGACTCGACCTCGGCTGCCTGCAGCGCCCCGTCGTCGGCGACGTAGGGCAGCAGCAGCACGGAGCCCGACGCCAGCACGGCCTGAAGCAGCCGGCCGGTGGGGACTTCGGATCGCACCGACACGAAGGCCAAGACGCGCTCGGCCTCAGCCACCTCGGGCATGGCCAAGAGCCGCTCGATCAGGCGCTCGGCGCGCGCCTCGCGCTCGGCGGCGTCCAGCCGGCCCCGGCGAGCCAGGGTGAGGCGGCGGACCGTGTCCTTGCGTTCGCGGACCTGCATCCCAACCCTCCTCCGGTTAGATGCCCGGAGTACAGTTATTGACCCGACGCGCCGACGATACCCACGAGGGACAAGCCTCGCAAAGGGAGCCTGGGTAGACAAGGCGAAATGTGAGCATTGTGGTGGGGGGACCGAAGTCCGAGGGCGGCCGGCGCTTCATAGCGTTCCGGCTGCGCTTGTTGCTTGCCTTCGTGCTGCTAACCGGGGCGGTGGTGGCGGTGGCACTGCTGATCACGTCGGCCCCTCTCGACGTTGAGTTGTTGGTCTTCGGGATCTCGATTGTCCTCGCCGCAATGACCGGCGCGTTGGTGACGTCCTGGTTGGCTCGCCCCGTGGAGCATCTCGCCGAGGCCGCCTCGCGCGCGGCTGCCGGGGAGTTGTCCGAGGCGATCCGCCCCTCCACGCGCGACGAGGTCGGCCGTGCCGCTCTCGCCATAAACGACTTGAACGAACGCCTCCGGCGCGTGAGCGGCGACGTCGACATCTCGCGCGGGGAGGTTCGCAACTCCGTGCGCCGATTGGGTGAGGCGCTGCGCGCGACCCAACTACGCGAGAGCGATGAGCCCGACCTTCGCAAGATGATGTCGGTCGTGCTCGAGACGGCTTTGGTTGCGTTGCAGGGTAGGTCCGGCGCCGTGTACTTGTTGTCGGCTCGCCGCACTGATCTGCGGCTGAAGGTCGGGCGGCACCTCGATCCGCGCGCTCGCGACGAGCGAATCCTTGTGGGACAGGGACTTGCGGGATGGGTGGCACAGCATCGCCGCGGCGTTTGCCTTCCGTCTGCCGACGCGCCGGTGCCGGCCGATCCCGAGCCGACCGAGACCACCGCGCTCGCCGTGCCGCTGGAGACGCAGTCGCAGTTGATTGGTGTGCTCGCGATCTACGGACGCACGACGTCGGTGCCGTTCGGCGAAGAGGACGTCGAAACCATTATGTCGCTTGGGCGCGCGGCGGGAGTCAGCGTCGAGAACATGCTGCTGCACCAAGAGGCGCAGCGAATGTCGATCACCGACGGCCTGACCGCGATCTGGAACCGCCGCTACTTCGAGATGCGGTGGCCTCAGGAGTTCGAGCGCGCGTTCCGCTTCCAGCGGCCGTTGTCGATCGCGGTGATCGATATCGACCACTTCAAGAAGGTCAACGATGTCTACGGACA
This sequence comes from Actinomycetota bacterium, assembly GCA_041658565.1. Classification (NCBI taxonomy): domain Bacteria; kingdom Bacillati; phylum Actinomycetota; species Actinomycetota bacterium. The sequence goes on from JBAZZY010000012.1 coordinate 68,017, forward strand.
CCAGCGCGGCGATGCGATCTTGATCGAGATCGCGCAACGACTGGTGGGCAATATTCGGCGCGAAATCGACGTTCTGGCGCGCTACGGCGGTGAGGAGTTCGTCTTGGTGCTGCCCGAGACCGGGGCCGACGGAGCCAACGTCGTTGCCGAGAAGATGCGCATCGAGGTTGCCGGCTTGCCGTTCGCCTCCGAAGGCGAGACGCCGGTCGCCGTGACCATCTCAATCGGGTACGCCGTATACCCCGAGAACGGAACAACGCCGCGCCAGTTGCTCGACGCAGCCGATCAGGCTCTGTACGAGGCCAAGGCGCGCGGACGGAATCGCGTGGTGAGCGCCGGCGGGAAGACGAACAGCCCGAACCTTGCCCCCGGCCGGACGCAACCGTAGACTCCCCGAGCCATGCCAGTCACGAAAGCAGTGATTCCTGCCGCCGGTTTGGGGACGCGCTTCCTGCCGGCCACCAAGGCTCAGCCAAAAGAGATGCTGCCGGTAGTCGATCGACCAACGATCCAGTACGTAGTCGAGGAAGCCGTCGCCGCCGGGATGACAGACATCTTGATCGTCACCGGCCGCGGGAAGCGCTCGTTGGAGGATCACTTCGACCGTTCGTTCGAGCTGGAGTACTACCTCGAGCAAAAGGGTGACTACGAGACGCTCGAGTCGATCCGTTCTATCAGCGATATGGCCGACATCCACTACATCCGCCAGAAGGAGCCCAAGGGTCTCGGCCACGCGGTGATGGTCGCCGAGCGCCACGTCGGTGGTGAGCCCTTCGCGGTGCTGCTGGGCGACAACATCATGGCCGACCCGTTGCTGGGTCCGATGGCGAAGGTGTACGAGCAGTACGGTCGCAGCGTGGTCGCGTTCCAGGAGGTGCCGCTGGAGCAGATCTCCTCATACGGCGCCGCGGCGTGTGAGCAACTCTCAGACAACTTGGTCAAGGTCTTGGACATCGTGGAGAAGCCGGCTCCCGAACAGGCGCCGTCCAACCTTGCCGCGATCGGGCGCTACATCTTCACTCCCGAGATCTTCGACATCCTCCGCAAGACGCTGCCGGGGGTCGGCGGCGAGCTGCAACTGACCGACGGAATTCGCAACCTCGCGCTGCAGCAGGTCGTCTACGGGTACCTGTATGACGGCGTCGCATACGACATCGGCCGCAAACTCGACTACTTGCGCGCCACCGTAGAGATCGCCGCGCAGCGCGAAGATCTGCGCGAGGACTTCCTGGCCTTCCTGGCCGATTTCGCGATTCGCAAGAAGTTGGTGTAGACCTTCAGGGCACGGATCGCCCGGCGGACTCCCGTATGGAGTTCCAATTTCTTCCCTGCCGGCGGCCGAGGGGCGGAGCCTGGGACTTCCCAGCTTCCTTGAAACCAGATATGGGGGTGTTAGTCTCGCCGTGAGCCTAGATGTAGTGGCTCCTGAATGGCGCTTTGAGCGCCCGATACCCGAGAGGGGGGGCGAGACTGGGCCCGACCGTAATCCTGTTGCTGCTCGTAGCATGGGCAGTGGTTCTGGTCCCCGTCTTCGGCTCCAAGCGCTCCTCTTCGTCCCCTCTGGTCGGCGTGCGTAGGTTCGAGCAAGTCATGGGTGTCCTGGCGAGCGCGCGAGGCGCAACGGGTGTTCCCGGCCGCTGGGTGATGGTGCCGAAAGCTGAAACCTCCGCTCCGGCGCGGCGCCGCAACCGCGTGGTCCGCCGTCGCCGCCAGACTTTCGCGCGCTTGGTCACCGCCGCGCTTTCGACTTTGATGGTTGCGTTCTTCTTCCACGCGTTCTTCCTTGCGCACCTGGCCGCCGATGTCGCACTCGCTGGATACGTCCTGCAGTTGCGGCGCTGGAGACTGCGCGAACTGCAGCGCGCGCGCGTCGTGCACCCGATCGCCGTCGAACGCCAGCCTGAAGAAGTCGCGGCGTTCGGCTGACGTCCCAGGAGGACCGCAGCATGGATCTCAACGAGATCGCTAATGACATCCGCGAACGCCTCGACGCCAAGAACCGCGCGCGCGAAAAGGGCATACCCGCATCGCGTCACGCCATCCGCTTCTGCGCGAACTCGATCCGGGCCGTGCACCGCGGCGAGATGGAACTCGCGCGCGAGTTGCAAGGCAAGGCGCGCGCCGAACTCGACATCGCTCAGGAAGCGATGCGTCCGTTTCCCGACATCTACTTCGCCGGGTTCCTCCACGACGCCGAGAAGGAGTACGCCGAGGCGCTCGCGACCTACGCACTGATCAACAGCGACCCGCTTCCGACGCCCGCCGAGGCGCGCGTCGGGGACGCCGCGTACTTGAACGGACTGTCCGAAGTCATAGGCGAGTTGCGCCGGCACCTGCTGGACATCATCCGCCACGGAGACCTCGAGCGCGGCGAGCAGTTGCTCGGGGCCATGGACGATATCTATTACGTGCTCGTATCCATGGACTATCCGGATGCGCTGACCGGGGGTCTGCGGCGGTCCACCGACGTCGCCCGCTCGATCATGGAGCGCAGTCGCGGGGACCTGTCCATCACCATCGCCCAGCGCCGAATTCAGGAAGCCATCGAGCGCGCGGGGCAGTCCGAAAAGGGGTAGTTGCGCGCGCCGGTATCCGGGAGAGCAGGCGCGCCCCCCGTGGTACCATCGGGTTCCCATTCGGGGGTGTAGCTCAGTTGGTAGAGCGCTGCGTTCGCAACGCAGAGGCCGACGGTTCGAGTCCGTTCACCTCCACTCACGATTTTGAGCGTTAGCGGTTTGCTCACCAGGTTCGATGGACGTCGGAAAACATGAACCCTGATGAGACTCGAACCTAGGGCGAGCGGAGGTTCAAGCGAAGTCGCAGCTCCTCCATCGGCGTGTCCTCCCAAACCTCGTGTTTGCTCGTTCCGTCCGCCCGCCACCCCTGTCGCTCATAGAACGCGATCGCGCGCGCGTTTCCTTGCACGACCCACTACGTTGCCTCGGTGCTGCCGCGCGATCGAAGCCAATCCATGCCGGTATCGTGGAGCGGGCGACCGATCCCTTTCCTCCAAACGGACGGGACGAGGTAGATCGCCTGCAGTTCGCCGACTAAGGATGGGTCGGCGTCGGGATCCCGCGATGGTCCAACGCAACATCGGCGGCCCGCTACTCGTTGACATCGGAGGCGTGCGCCACCTCCAGAGCGCGTTCGGCGTCGTCGCGGTAGAGGATGCCGATGAGACGTCCGTCCGGATCGGTAACCACGATCGAACCTACCTTGCGCCGTTGCATGCGCTCGACGAGCTTCGCGAGGTCTTCGTTCGCGCGGATCGTGGTCGGTCCTTCTTCCATGATCTCTTCGACGCGCAGCCGTTCATCGGTGCGCAGACGCTCACCGCGCAGCCGCCCGACGACGACCCCGTGCTGGTTGACGACGAGGCAAACGGGCCGGTCGATCTCGGCCGCGGCGCGCTGAGCGGTGCCGGCGGGGTCCTCGGGGCGGCAGGTTGGTGGGTTACGTCGCACGACCGAGCCGGCCCGAAGCGCGCCCGATGCGGTCCCTTCGGTCGGGAGGCCCGCCGCGAGCCAGTCGGCCTTTCCCGCGGCATAGCGATACACAACGGAGACCCCGAGACTTTCGAGCCGCCACGCGGCCCGTGCGTTCATGTCTCAGGTGTACTCGTGGCAGTACGTGATGACGGGACGCCCGCGGTCCAGTCGCGCAACCGTCTCGGCGTTCAGTTCTTTGAGCGGGAGGTTGATCGCGCCGGCGATGTGCTCCTCTTCGTATTCGGCCCGCGGAAGCACCTCGACAATCTGCGCCCCCTCATCGCGGACAAGCCGTTGGACTTCGTCACGATCGATGATCTGCGGCATGGGCGACCTCCTTCTCCAGGCTACTTTCTATGTCCTGTAGTAGCACGCCTCCCGGGGTGGAGTAGTTTGCTCATAGTATCCTCAGGGAAGGCACCGACATGACCGGCTTCGACCTGTTCGTCACCCTCGTTGGGATCTCTGCAATCGCGATGCTCGCCTGGTTCTTCTTCGGTCCGAAGGGCTCCACGTCAGCAGCCCTCGCGGACGGCTTGCAGCAGATCGACATCACCGTGAAGGGCGGCTACAGCCCGGACGTTATCCGTGTCACCGTGGGGACGCCGCTGCAGTTGACTTTCGACCGGCAGGAATCGGGAGACTGCACGTCGCGGGTGGTGTTTCCCCATCTCCAACTGTCGAAGTCGCTGCCAGCGTTCGAGAAGACCGCGGTGCAGTTCACACCCACTGAGGTCGGCGAGTTTGGGTTCGCCTGCGGGATGAACATGATCCACGGGCGCCTGATTGTGGAGCCCGCCGCAGCCGAAACGGCCGACACCTCGACGCCGATCGCGGACACGCCAACAGCGGACACGCCACGGTCGGCGCAGGTCGACTTCGCGGTGGTGAAAGGTCTGTCGTGCGCTACATGCGTCAGCACGATCGACGCCGCTTTGGGGATGCTGCCCGGCATCCACAAGGTGACCGCGAACGTCGCTCAGGACCGCGTTCTCGTCACGTATGACCCGACCCTGACATCGCCCGACGCCATCGCAGCAGCCGTGGACAACGCGGGCTACGCGCTCCGCGAACGAGGCGATGACGCCGGTGACGAGCAGGACAGCGAAGCCGCGGAACGACAAGCCGAGATCGCCGACCTTTCACGCCGGGTGCTGGTCGGCGCCCTACTCTCTGCTCCCGTCGCCTTCGCCGTGATGGCGATGGACATCTTCAACGCCACGTGGATTCCTGACGTCCTGCTCAATCGATGGGTCCAGTTCGCACTGATCACCCCGGTGATGTTTTGGACCGGGTGGCCGATCCACCGCACCGGCTGGCTAGCGCTGCGCCACCGCACCGCAGAGATGAACACGCTGATCACGATCGGCACGTCCGCCGCGTTCAGCTACAGCCTTTTCGTGACCCTGTTCCCCAACCTCGTCCCTGTCGACGTCCGGGCCGTCTACTACGAAGCCGTTGGCGTCATCATCACGCTGATCCTGCTGGGCCGACTCTTCGAGGTGAAGGCGAAGGCCGGCACTGGCGAAGCGATCCGCAAGCTGATCGGCATGCGGGCCAAGACCGCGCGCGTCATCCGTGACGGCGACGAGGTGGAGATCCCCATCGAGGACGTCGTTCCCGGCGACATCGTCGTGGTCCGTCCCGGCGAGAAGATCCCGGTCGACGGCGAGATCACCCAAGGCACATCGGCGATCGACGAGTCGATGGTCACGGGTGAGTCGATCCCCTCGGAGAAGACGGTGGGTGACACGGTGGTCGGCGCGACCGTCAACCAGACCGGTGCCTTCCGGTTCAGGGCAACGGCCGTCGGCAGCGACACGATGCTGGCGCAGATCGTCACGATGGTTCAGAGCGCCCAGGCCTCACGTGCACCGATCCAACGTGTCGCCGATCTCGTGTCGAGCTACTTCGTGCCCGGCGTCATCTTCACCAGCATCGCCACGTTCGTAGGCTGGTTCCTCGTCGGACCAGAGCCGACCCTGACCTTCGCACTGGTCGCCGCCGTGTCCGTGCTGATCATCGCATGCCCCTGCGCCCTGGGACTCGCCACCCCTCTGTCAATCATGGTCGGCACCGGCAAGGGCGCCGAGAACGGCATCCTGGTCCGGTCGGCTGAGGCGCTGGAGACCGCTCACAAGCTTGACGTAATGATCCTCGACAAGACCGGGACGATCACCAAGGGCAAGCCGGAGCTGACCGATGTCCTGTCGATCGACGAGGCCTTCGATGAGGACACGATCCTGCGACTGGTCGCGTCCGCCGAGACCGTGTCCGAGCACCCGCTCGGATCGGCCATCGTGCGTGGCGCGGAAGATCGCGGCCTGACACTGACCGAGCCATCCAACTTCGACTCGATCACGGGTCGCGGGATCCGCGCGACCGTCGACGGGCACGAGGTCCTGGTCGGCAACGAGACCCTCTTGGCCGAGAACAAGCTCGACACGACACGACTTGCCGATGAGGCTGCTCGCCTGGCGGAGGCCGGACGCACCCCGATGTTCGCGGCGATCGACGGGGCGCCTGCCGGTCTCGTCGCGGTGGCCGACACCATCAAGGAAGACGCCGCGGACGCCATCGCCGCGTTGGTGAAGCTGGGCATCGAGCCGGTCATGATCACCGGCGACAACCGGCGCACGGCCGCAGCGATCGCCGCGCAGGTCGGGATCCACCGGGTCGTCGCCGAGGTCATGCCCCAGGACAAGGCCGCTGCCGTCCGGACCTTCCAGGACCAGGGCAAAATCGTGGGCATGGTTGGGGACGGCATCAACGACGCCCCGGCACTGGCGCAGGCCGACGTGGGAATCGCGATCGGATCCGGCACGGATGTGGCCATCGAGGCCGCGGACGTGACCCTGGTCTCCGAGCGCATCACCGGTCTGGTCACCGCAATCACGCTGTCCCGCGGGACGATGCGCAACATCCGCCAGAACCTGTTCCTCGCGTTTGTCTACAACGCGGTGGGTATCCCGATCGCCATGGGCCTGCTCTATCCGTTCACCGGCTGGCTGCTCTCCCCTATGATCGCCGCCGGCGCGATGGCGCTGTCGAGCCTGTCGGTCGTGGGCAACGCCAACCGCATGCACGGATGGCACCCCGCACCGCTGCCCAACGTCACCGTGACCGGCGGCGCCACACCCGAAGTCCAGACCCCACAGACCATGGCAGCCGCCGTCGCCGGCGGTGACCAGCACGGCGAACACGACCACAGCGAGCACGACGCTGGCGGTCTGGTCGACCCGGTGTGCGGGATGACCGTGTCCGGCGACGGGCCAACCCACGAACACGAGGGCGTGACCCACCACTTCTGCTCGGAGGGCTGCCGGGAGACCTTCGCCGCTGCCCCGACGTCTTACCTTCCCGAGGCCGCAACCACACCGAGGACCGGCGCGTGACCGATCGCACGGAGAGCCTGAAGTTCGGCACATGGGTCCTGGGGTCGACCACGTGATGGAGCACACGAGCGAGCCCGAACAGAAGGCCACACTCAGCCTGATCGCCACGGTCTCGATGGGCACCGGCGTCATGATCGGCGCGGGGATCTTCGCGCTGACCGGACAGATCGCTGAGCTCGCCGGACCGCAATTCCCGATCGCGTTCGTGGTCGCTGCCATCATCAGTGGGCTCAGTGCGTACAGCTACATCAAGGTGTCCAACACCTGGCCGTCGGCGGGAGGCATCGCGATGATCCTGTCCAAGGCCTACGGCCGCTCCACGATCACCGCGGCCGGCGCCATGCTGATGGTCTTCTCGATGATCATCAACGAGAGCCTCGTGGCCCGCACGTTCGGGACCTACACGCTGCGACTGTTCAACGTATCCGACACGAGCGTGCTGGTCCCTGTCCTCGCGCTCGGTCTGATCCTGTTCGGTTTCGCGGTGAACATCGCCGGCAACAAGGTGATCGGGACAGTGTCGAAGGTTGCCGCCGTCCTCAAGGTCGGGGGGATCATCCTGTTCGCGGTGGTCACCCTCTGGGCATCGGGCTTCAGCCTCAAGACCGCGACGAGCGCCGGGTCAACCGTGTCCCCCGGCTCGGGAGGGATGCTCGCCGCCATCGCCCTGGCCATCCTCGCCTACAAGGGTTTCACGACGATCACCAACAGCGGGGGCGAGGTCGAGGATCCGCACCGCAACGTCGGGCGGGCGATCGTCATCTCGCTGGCGATCTGTGTCGTCGTCTACCTGCTGGTCGCCTGGGCCGTCGGCTCGACCTTGAGCGTTCAACAGATCGTTGATGCCAAGAACTACTCGCTCGCCGAGGCCGCGCGCCCCGCACTCGGGAGCACCGGCGTCGTGTTCACGATCGTCCTCGCGATCATCGCCACGACCTCGGGCCTGTTGGCTAGCCAGTTCGCCGTGTCACGGTTGCTCGCCATGCTGACCGACATGGCGCTCATCCCCCACCGCCACTTCGGCATGCCCGGCGGGCTCCGCCAGCACACGCTCGTCTACACCGTCGTGGTGGCTGGAGCGTCGGCCGTCTTCTTCGACCTCAGCAGGATCGCTTCCATCGGCGCGATCTTCTACCTCGTGATGGACATCGCGATCCACTGGGGCGTCTGGCGCCACCTGCGGGACGAAGTGCAAGCTCGTGCCTGGGTCCCGTTGGCGGCGATAACCGCGGACGTCGTGAGCCTTGTGGCGTTCCTGGTCGTCAAGGGCGGCAGCGATCCCCTCATCATCGTCTTGTCCACCGCCGGAGTCGCCGGGATCTTCCTGTTCGAGGGCATCTACCTGCGCGTCCGGGGCCCGGCCGATCACAGAAGCACCAGCGCCCACTGAACGGTGAGCGAAGGCGGGCAGGACGACTGACATGTCGTGCAGCGACGGCACCCGGGCGCGACGACCATGATGGGACCCGCGGTCGCAGGGCCTGCGGCCGCAACATCGGCGGTCACTCGCAGCGTCCGCGGCGGTCACCACGGGGGTATCAACCGCGTGGTGGGTGTGTCATCGTGCACCCCTGGCGACAACCGCCGCGACGTCGAAGGCTTACTGATCGGCGACGTCGCGGGCGTCCGAAAGTTTGGCCGATTCGCGCCGGGCGCCGCAGGGCAAGCCCTGAGCGGGCAGTTCCCCGGCGTACTCTTGGTGCCGTCAGCGGCGGATTAGTTCTCGCGGCCTACGCATTCGTCGCCTCGTTCATCGGTTCGTGGACGACCGCTCGATGCGACGTGCCTTGAGCGTGGAGTCGGATCCGATCCTTCAGTCGTCGCGCGGATGGGCCGCGCTCAGGGACGGCTTGGCGACTCCCTTCTGACCCCGAAACCCTCAAGTAAGCGCGCAAAACCCTCGAGCGATCGGAACGCCTCGAGCGAGTTACCTACCCTGGTAGATGGCTCGGACGTCCCTTCGAAACTCGTGGTTCGAGAGTCGTCCACTCAGGGCCACTCACGATTTTGAGCAAGTGTGGAAGTTCGGTACCTCTGTTCCACAATGGCTCCGGCACCTGTGCCCCACGCTGCGACCCGGCTTCGGCTCCTTGGCGACACTGGCTTCGGTACCTGTGTCCCACCCTCTCCACCCGCGACCGCTTCCTGACCTTGACTTCGGCTCAGCCGAGTCAAGGGGGAGCCCATGCTTCAGGAGCTGTCGATGGTCGAGCAGCGGTATCTGGCTGGTCCTAGGACGCTCCTGAAGTAATGCCCTCGGGTCGGCCGTTGAACGGGTAATGCCGCGTCGGCGCGGTCCTGGTGGGCGTTTGCGGCGATCAGATCCTTGAAATCGGTTGTCGGCTTCTCGTTGAGGC
>JBAZZY010000013.1 GCA_041658565.1 Actinomycetota bacterium
TGTTTGTTGAGTGGCTCGCGGGGCCGGCTGGGTGAACGCCCAGTCACCTGATCTGCGAAAGTTCGTCTGGTACCGTAGTTCTAGAATGGGGTGCAGCCTTGGACATCCATCACTGTCCCCCCCCCCACGGCGTGAGATGCGGGAGGGATGACATGCAGCTACTCGTCGTCGAAGAGCACCAGATCTTTGCCGACGCTCTGGGTGCCTTTCTCAACAGCCAGGACGACATGGAGGTCGTCGGCATCGCCCTTTCCACCGGCGACGCCCTGGATCTGGCCATCGAGCGCCGCCCCGACGTCATCACCACAAGCGATCGCTTGCCCGACGGCGATGGCCTCGACCTCGTGGCAATGCTTCGCGACAAACACAGCGAGGCACGCGTGATCATGGTGGGCAGCCCTGATGACGAAGAAGTCGTCGCAGCCGCGCTGGACGCGGGATGCGTCGGATTTGTCCCGAAGGCCGGTCGGCTGACAGACCTAGCCACGGCGGCACGAACAGCAATGGCAGGTCGAGTTGCAATCCCGTCGAAAGTCTTCGCTCGCGCGCTGAACACCCTGCAAAGCGAGCCCGGCCGGCAAGCCGCGAACCTAACTCCGCTGGAGCTCGAGATCTTGAAGCTGTTTCCCAAGGGACTACCGAACAGCGCGATTGGCGCAGAACTCGGCCTGAGCGAGCGAAGCATCCGGAATCACGTCGAGTCGATCCTGACGAAACTGGAAAGCCATTCGAAGCTCCAAGGCCTTGCGACGGCGATCCGGCGTGGAATCATTTTTCTGGTGCTCCCTTAAGCCGGCGCGCGCCCGCTTCCATCAGCTCTGGGGGGGTCGAAAAGATCGATCTTGTCCTCGAGATCCAAAGGTGTGCGGTTCGGAGTCCGCCGCGCCGAACTGTCGGAGTCAACGCGTCCGATTTCGAGGATTGGTTCGCGCTTGGCCCATTCCCGTCGGGGTGCTCGCGCCGCTGGTTCCCGGATGCGAGCACCTCGCGCAGTAGCACCGGTCTGCCTCCATCAGCCACCGAAAGCTCCGAGGCGACGAGGATGGCGGTCGCCTCCTCGACGAGCCCGAGTGGATACGGCTCCGCCTCTCCCCGGACTATCCCGAAGAAGCGTTCGAGCATGCTCCGGGCTCCGGCCTGCCGCTGCAGCTCGTCGATCTCTGCAGCGGCATACCCCAGACGAATTACGCGCATCTTCAACCAAGCCATTCATGCTGACCCCGCCGAACACGAACCCCGGTCGCCAAACCCCGGCGTATCCACGAAGCGGACAAAAAGTATAGGGGCGGCACTGGCGGGTCAATTCCCAGGGTTGCACAGGCGGAGCGCGCCTATCTCGACGGCAGGCCCAGGTCGGCGCGGATGGTGATTTCGGCCTCGGCCATTTCTTGCCGGCCTTCGGAGATCGCGGACTTCAACCGATCTCCGAGTCCTTGGAAGTACCCGGCGGCGTCGCGCGCGAGGTTCGGGGGCGCGAAGCGTTCCTTGGTTCGGTTCATCCAGCGCACCGCCTCGATGCCGATGACCACGCCGATGCCGATGCCGACGATCGCCCAGAACAGACGCCGCACGCTACTTCCCTTTGAACTTGCGCGTCGCGCGGCGCGCGCCTGCGGCGAACGCCAGCGCCTTGACCAACGGGTTCGTCACGACGGCCCGCACCGTGTCCGAGATCGTCTCGGCGTTCTCGGACACGCGCTGGACGTTTCCGAGGATCACGTCCACGCGCTCGAGTTCCTTGTTCACGCCGGCGACGGTGTGACTCGCTTCCTTTAGAAGCGGAACGGTCTCGGATGCGACACCGTCCACAAGGTTCTGCAGGCTTGTCACCACGCGGAACAGGTTCGAGATCACGACCGCTGCGATGAACAGCGCGAGCGCGCCCGAGGATGCCAGCGCGACGACGGCCCAGTCGCGCGCGGTCATGGCTGCGATCATGACTCCCTCTCCTCGTCCTGTTGCGTGGACTCCCGTCGCCAGCCCAACCGCTGCTCGGGCTTCCAGTAGCGACGACCCTCGAATCCCTCCGGCATATAGCGCTGCTCAGCGGCGCCTTCCGAAGGGTCGTGGGGGTATTTATACCCGGTGCCGTGCCCGAGGGTGCGCGCGCCGCGGTAACTCGCGTCGCGAAGGTGGGCCGGAACCGTGCCTTGGCCTCGCTCGGCGAGGTCTTTCTGTGCGGCGTTGATGGCGCGGATGACCGCGTTGGACTTGGGCGCCAGCGCGAGCGCCACGGCGGCGTGCGCGAGGTTCAACCGGACCTCGGGCAGCCCGACGAACTCGACGGCCTGCGCCGCTGCCATCGCGGTGTGAAGCGCCGTCGAATCGGCAATGCCGACGTCCTCGGAGGCGAAGATGACCATCCGGCGCGCGATGAAGCGCGCGTCGGCGCCGGCCTCGAGCATCCGAGCCAGCCATGCGAGCGCGGCGTCGGGGTCGGACCCGCGAAGGGATTTGATGAACGCGGAAACGGTGTCGTAGTGCTGATCGCCGGAGCGATCCCAGCGGATGATGCGCTCGCGCATCGCGTCGGTCACGTCGGTCGACTCGATCAATGCCGAGCCTCGCGCGGCGGCGTGCTCGGCGGCCGCTTCGAGCGCATTCAGCGCAATGCGAGCGTCCCCTTCGGCGCGCGCGGCAATGCTCGCAAGGACTTCTTCGCCGGCTTCGACCGCGGCGGCGAGTCCGCGCTCGGGATCGGCAAGCGCGCGCCCCAAGATCGCAACGAGGTCCGCGTCGGACAGCGGCTCCAATCGAAACAGCGTGCTTCGCGAAAGCAGCGGCCCGATCACGCTGAAGAACGGGTTCTCGGTGGTGGCTCCGATGAAGACGACCCATCCGGCTTCCACTCCCGGCAAGAGGGCGTCTTGCTGGGCCTTGTTGAACCGGTGAACCTCGTCCACGAACAAGACCGTGCGCCTGCCGGCGACCTCGAGGCGGCTGCGTCCTTCCTCTACAACACGACGCACGTCCGCAACACCGGCCACCACTGCCGACAGCGTTTCGAATGCAGCGTGCGTTGCCTGCGCGACCAGGATCGCGAGACTGGTCTTGCCGGTGCCCGCCGGACCAAACAGCAAGACCGAGTGCAAGCGATCTTGCTCGATCAAACCTCGCAGCACCGTTCCCGGTTCAAGAAGATGCCCTTGGCCGGCGAACTCCTCCAGCGTGCGCGGCCGCATGCGCGCGGCGAGGGGCGCGTCGGGTCCGGCATTCAAACCTCCCGCGCGCCCGCGCTCGCCGCCGAAGAGCGACGGACCTTGCGCAGGACGGCGGGGAGAACTCACGACGGCTGCTGCTTCAGGCCAAGGTCCTTCAACTGCCGCGCCTCGACGCCCGTGGGCGCGCCGGTCATGGGATCCCCGCCGGACTGCGTCTTCGGGAAGGCGATCACGTCGCGAATCGACTCCCGCCCGGACATGAGCATGGCCATGCGGTCGATGCCCATGGCGATTCCACCATGCGGGGGCGCGCCGTAACCGAACGCTTCGAGCAAGAAGTCGAACTCGGCCGGATCGCGCTTCAGCGCCTCCAGCACGCGCACCTGAACGTCGCGACGGTGGATACGAATGCTGCCGCCGCCGAGTTCAACACCGTTCAGCACCAAGTCGTAGGCGCGCGCCTTGGTGTTGCCGGGATCCTGGACCATCTGCTCGACCGGGCCCTGGGGCGACGTGAAGGGATGATGCACGCTCACCCATCGCTCGTCGTCGGGATCCCACTCGAACAGCGGCGGGTCGGTCATCCAAAGGAACTCCCAGCGACCCTCCGGGATCAGTCCACGATCCTGCGCGACCACAACGCGAAGCGCGCCCAAGACCGCGCGCGCAACGTCGGTCTTGTCGGCACACACCAAGGCCAGGTCGCCCGTGGTCAAACCCAGAGCCTGCACGAGTCGAGCAATCAACGCGTCGTCGACATGCTTGGCGAGCGGCGAGTCCAAGCCGTTCTCGGTCAGGCGGAACCACGCAAGGCCTTTTGCGCCGCGCTCGCGCGCGAGTTGCTCCAGGCGCCGCAACTCGTTGTGATGCATCGACGCACCGCCGGGAACCCCAATTGCGAGCATCGAGCCTTGCGGGTCCTCCAGAACCTTGCGGAAGATCCCGAGTCCTGTTCCTTCGAACACCGCGCCGACGTCGGCCAACTCCATGGCGAAGCGGACGTCCGGCTTGTCGCTGCCGTAGCGGCGCATGCACTCGTCGTAAGTCATGCGCGGGAACGGCGCCGAGACCTCGACACCCAGGACGTCGCGCCACAGCGACACCATGAGTTCTTCCATCAAGACCTGGATGTCGGATTCCTCGACGAAGGACATCTCGAGGTCGAGTTGCGTGAACTCGGGCTGGCGATCGGCGCGCAAGTCCTCGTCGCGCCAGCAACGCGCGATCTGGTAATAGCGCTCCAGGCCCGACACCATCAGCAACTGCTTGAACAACTGCGGCGACTGCGGCAGCGCGTAGAACGTTCCGGGCTGCAGGCGCGAAGGCACGAGGAAGTCGCGCGCGCCCTCAGGCGTCGAGCGCGTGAGCGTCGGAGTTTCGATGTCGATGAACCCGCGTCCGTCGAGGAATGTGCGGATGCCGCGTGTCAACGCATGGCGCAAGCGAATCGCGCCTTGCATCTCGGGACGCCGCAGATCCAGGTAGCGATACTTCAGGCGCGTTCCTTCGTCCACCTCGACGCCGTCTTCGATCACGAACGGCGGGGTCGCGGACGGCGACAGGACCGTCAAGGCGCGCGCGCGCACCTCAACGTCGCCGGTCTCCAAGCGTTCGTTTTCGGTGCCCGGGCGGCGCGCGGCGACCTCGCCGGAAATCTGCACGCAGAACTCGCGCTGCACTTCCAGCGCAGCCTCATACGCCTCGGCCGACTCGTCGGGATGCACGACGACCTGCACGGTGCCGCTCGCATCACGAAGGTCGAGGAAGATGACTTTCCCATGGTCCCGCCGATGGTGGACCCATCCGGCAAGCGTCACCTGCGCGCCGGCGTCCGCCGCGCGCAACGTCCCGCACTCGCGGGTTCGCATCATTTCGTTTGCTCCTTCAGCCATGCGGGCACGTCCAGCAGCGGCACCGCCGTTTGTTCTCCCGACACCATGTCGCGAAGCGTGGCGTTGCCGTCCGCCAATTCCTTCGCACCGATCAGCACCGCGTAGCGCGCGCCGATCCGGTCGGCGTGCTTCAACTGCGCCTTCAGTCCGCGCGCCATGTATGCGAAGTCGGCGCCGAGGCCTGCGCGGCGCGCGGCCGACACCAGCACGAGTCCCGCAGTACGTTCGGACTCGCCCAACGCGATCACATAGCAGTCAAGGCGCGGCGGCTCGGGCAACGCGCCGGCGGCTTCGGCCGCGAGCAGCACGCGCTCGATTCCCGAACCGAAACCGATGCCCGGCATCGGCGGTCCACCGATCATCTCGCTGAGCAAGTCGTAGCGCCCGCCGCCCAGCACGGTGCTTTGCGCAGCCTCCAGCACATCGGCCTGAAACTCGAACGCGGTGCGCGTGTAGTAGTCGAGTCCTCGAACCATGCGCGCGTCGATGGTGAACTCAATGCCCGCATCGCGAAGGTGGCCCTGTACGGCCTCGAAGTGCGCGCGGCACTCGTCGCAAAGGTCCTCGTCGATTGTCGGAGCATCCGCGAGGATCTGTTGATCGCGCTCCACCTTGCAGTCGAACACTCGCAACGGATTCGTAGTCATGCGGCGGCCGCAGTCCGCATCCAACTCGTCGCGGTGCTGCTCCAAGAACGCGCGCAACTTCGGCAGATAGTCCCCGCGGCATCCGGGGTGGCCAATGCTGTTCAACAGCAGGCGCGTTCCGGTGACGCCGGCGGCATCGAGCAACTCCTTGCCGAGCGCGATCACCTCCGCGTCGATCGCCGGATCGTCGGACCCGATGGCCTCGATCCCCAACTGGTGGTGCTGGCGATACCGGCCCTTTTGCGGACGGTCGTAGCGGAACATCGCCGCGCTGTACCAAAGCTTGATCGGCAACCCGGCGTCCCACAGGTGGTTGCTGATGACCGCGCGCATCACCGCCGCGGTCCCCTCCGGACGCAAAGTCAGTGAGTTCCCGCTGCGATCCTCGAAGGTGTACATCTCTTTGTTCACGATGTCGGAGGACTCCCCCACGCCGCGCACAAACAGCGCGGTGTCCTCGAACATCGGCGTGATGACCCTGGAGTACCCCGCGCGCCCGAAGATCTGCGCACCGCGACGCTCGTGCGCCTCGAACTGCTCGGAAAGCGGCGGCAGGATGTCCTGTGTTCCGCGTGGTGGTTGAATCTCGTTCGCCACGTCTACATCCCCAGCATGTCGTTGAGTTCGCCGCGCGCGTCGGCGAGCACGAACGGGTTGTGCCGGCGTTCAACGCCGACCGAAGTCGCCGGACCGTGCCCCGACAGAATCGCAACGTCGTCATCGAGTGACATCACCGCGCGCCGGATCGAGTCCATCAGCTCCGGGAGAGACCCGCCGGGAAAGTCCGTGCGCCCGATCGAGCCCTGGAAGATCAGGTCGCCGGTCATGACCAAACCGTCGGCAACGAACACGCAGTGTCCGGGCGTGTGGCCCGGAGTGTGGCGCACCTGAAGTCGCAGCCCGCCGAAGTTCAACTCGTCGGCATCGGCCAAGTCACGGATATCGGCAGGTGCTTCGATCTTGAAGTCCCCGAACCCCATCGCGCCCAGCGCCGCAGCAGGATCGTCCATCAGGTAGCGGTCGGCCGGGTGGATGAACGCGGGAACACCGGCGGCGTCGCACACTTCCTTGGCCGACCAGATGTGATCCACGTGCCCGTGGGTGAGCAAGACGGCTTCCAGCCGGAGCCCGTGCTCGGCGAGGCGCTCGGCGACGGTACCGGCGGCATCCTGGCCGGGATCCACGACGACGGCGCTCTGTCCGGCGGCAGCGGCCAGAACATAGGTGTTGGACTGGAAAACCCCTGAGGTGAAGCCCTCTACGATCATCGCGGGGCATCCTACCAGCGGCCCAAAGACCCGACGTGCGCCTTTTGCTCTGCGCTAAAACCGCTTCTCGGAGTCGAGCAAGATGGTGACCGGACCGTCGTTCACCAGTTCGACTTCCATGTGCGCGCGAAACCGGCCCTCGCAGGTTGGTATCCCATGACCGCGCAACGCCTCGACGAACTGCCGGTACAACGGTTCGGCGACTTCGGGGGGTGCAGCGTCGACGTAACTGGGCCGGCGTCCGCGGCGAACGTCTCCCAAGAGTGTGAACTGCGAGACCGCCAGCACTTCTCCACCTGCCTCGGCGAGGGAAAGGTTCATGGTCCCCTCGTCGTCCGGAAACACTCGCAGGCCCACGACCTTCCCGGCGAGCCACACGGCGTCCTGGGCCAAGTCGCGCACGGTCACGCCGACGAGCACCACCAATCCACGACCGATGGATGAAACCTCGGAACCGTCCACCCGCAGCGACGCGCGAGACGCGCGCTGAACGACTGCTCGCACTACCCGTTCTTTCCGTGGCCGGGCACGATGCGCTCTGCGTCGTAGACGGCGTCCACTCGCTTGATCTGGTGAAGGATGTGAGCAAGGTGCTGAGGGTCGGCAAGTTCGACGTTGAACCGCAACGCCGCGGTGCGCGTGCGTGGGTCGGTGTGGCTCGACGACCCGAGGATGTTCACTCCCATCTCACTGATGGCAGTAGTGACGTCGCGCAGCAACTTCGTACGGTCCAGCGCCTGCACCAAGATGCCGACTGTGAACGCGCCCTTTCGGGCGGCGTCCCAGCGAACATCGATGGCGCGCTCTGCCTGCTCGCCGAGGGCCCCCGCGTTCGGGCAGTCCGCCCGGTGTACCGAAACGCCCCGGCCCCGTGTGACGAAGCCGATGATCTTGTCCTGCGGGACCGGAGTGCAGCACCGCGCAAGACGCACCAAAACGTCGCTCACTCCTTCCACGACCACGCCATGCTCGGACGGCGCGCGCATCCGCACGGGTCGCGACGGCGCCGGCATAATGTCTTCGTCGTCGGACACTTCGTGCTCGAGTCGCTGCACGACAACAAAGGCGGAGATGTGCCCCTCTCCAATCGCCGCTTCCATCGCCTCGACCGACGCGAAGTGCAGGGCGCCGGCAACCGAACCGAGCGCGCCTGAGGAAAGCGTTCCCTGCACCGGGAGGCTCGCCTTTCGCAACGCGCGCATCAGGTCGTCGCGGCCCTTTTCGATCGCGTCTTCGCGTCGCTCCCGCGTAAACCACGCGCGGATCTTGTTGCGCGCGCGCGAAGTCGCCACGACCTGCAGCCAGTCCTGAGACGGTGCCGCATCCGGCGACTTCGACGTGATGATCTCGACGGAGTCGCCCGAACGCAGTCCGGTCGTCAACGGAACGAGCTTGCCGTTGATCCTGGCTCCCGCGCACCGATGACCCACTTCTGTATGGACGGCGTAAGCGAAGTCGATCGGGGTCGCGCCTGCGGGAAACGCGCGCACATCGCCCTTGGGCGTAAAGACGAAGACTTCGTCTTGATACAAATCGATGCGCAGACTCTCCATGAACTCGCCGGGATCAGCCAGTTCCTTCTGCGAGTCAAGCATCTGCCCGAGCCACGACAGATCCGTGTCGTCGGCACCCTTTCCGTCCTTGTACTTCCAGTGCGCGGCGATGCCGTACTCCGCCGTTCGATGCATCGACTCGGTCCGGATCTGTATCTCCAGCGGCCGTCCGCCGGGGCCCGCGACCGTCGTGTGTAAAGACCGATACATGTTGAACTTGGGCATCGCCACGTAGTCCTTGAAGCGGCCCGGCACCGGCTTCCACAGTGCGTGGCTGATTCCAAGTACCCCGTAACAATCCTTGAGGGACTCGGTGATAACGCGCAGGCCCACCAAGTCGTAGATGTCGGCGAACTCCCTGCCGCGGATCACCATCTTCTGGTAGATCGACCAGTAGTGCTTAGGTCGCCCACTGATGGTCGCCTTGACCTTGGTCTCACGCAAAGCGGACGACAGGTCCTCGATAACCTTCACCACCAACTTCTCGCGCTCGGGTTGACGCTCCTCCACCATCCGCACGATCTCTTCGAACTGCTTCGGGTGCAGCGTCGCGAACGCGAGGTCTTCCAATTGCCACTTAATTTGGTGGATCCCCAACCGGTGCGCCAGCGGCGCGTAGATCTCCAGCGTCTCGCGAGCTTTCAGTTCCTGCGTCTCGCGGGCAAGATGGCCGATCGTGCGCATGTTGTGGAGGCGGTCGGCCAGCTTGATCAGCAGAACACGAATGTCTCGGGCCATCGCGATGATCATCTTGCGCAAGGTCTCAGCCTGGTGCGCCTCGCGGGACCGGAACGTGATCTTGTCGAGTTTGGTGACCCCGTCGATGATCGCCGCCGTCTCTTCACCGAACTCGGCAGCGATATCCTTGAGAGTGAGCGGCGTGTCCTCTACAACGTCGTGCAGCAACGCACACACGATCGTCGCGGTGTCCAAGTTCATATCCGCGAGGATCAGTGCGACCTCAAGCGGATGATCGATGAACTGCTCACCCGAAGCCCGATACTGATTGCGGTGAGACTCGGAGGCGTAGTGGTAGGCACGTTCGATGAGCTTCAGGTCTGCTTTCGGGTTCCCGGTGCGCACCGCCTGGAGTAGTTTCTGCAAGCGCATGTCGAGAGCCTCGCCGTCCGCAGGACGCAGGCGCGCGAGCACTCCCTTGCGCCGCCCTTCCGGCGGTGCGCCTGCCGGGGTCTCCATGTCCCTAGTGTAGCGGGGCCCGTGCGGCCCTACCGCCGCCTAAAACCGCAGAAGCGACAGCAGGTCGTATTCGGCCAGACGGTCCCGGCCGCGCAACGCTTCGAGTTCAATAACGAACGCGATGCGCACAACCTTGCCCCCGAGCCGCTCGACCAGTCGAGCCGTGGCCAAGGCAGTTCCGCCCGTTGCCAGCACGTCATCCACGATCGCGACCCGTTCTCCGGGCTGAATCGCATCACTGTGGATCTCGAGCGTCTCCTCGCCGTACTCCAGCGAGTAGTTCTCCGCCTCGGTGTGCCACGGCAGCTTGCCCTGCTTGCGAACCGGGACGAACCCGGCGGCTAGGTGATAGGCCACCGGCGCCGCCACAATGAACCCGCGCGCCTCGATGCCGACTACCTTGTCGAGACTTCCGCGCCCGAACCCCACCGAGATCTCGTCGATCACCGTTGAGAGCGTGACGTGGTCCCCCATGAGTGGGGTGATGTCGCGGAACATGATCCCGGGCTTCGGGAAGTCCGGGATGTCCCGGACCCGCCGCGCAAGAAGGCGCTCGGTCCGCGCACTTCGGTCGGTCACCGCCGGCGACCTTTTCCGGCCCCTCGCTTGCGCCCTCTCTGCCGAGGAGCAGATGTCGCAACCCGGGCCGAGGTTGCCGGGCGCGCCGGGGCAACCGGACTCGGCACCGTTTCATCCGGGTCGACGGACGTCGATACGCGCACCTGCTCGCGCGCCTCGCCGCTTGAGTCACGCATGGCCCGCATCCGAATAGAGCGGTACCGCGGCTCGCGCTCCTTCAACACCGCAAGCAGCGGCGAAGCAACAAAGATGCTCGAGTACGTCCCCACGAGCATCCCGATGAACAAGGCAAGTGCAAGGTCCTCCAGCGTGCCGGCCTTAAACAGATAGACGCCGACGAACAACAATGCCGAAATCGGCATCAAGGTCGACATCGACGTGTTGATCGAACGCATCAGCACTTGGTTCACGGACCGGTTCGCGATTTCGGAATAGGTGATCCGGTCGGAGCGCCCAATCGATTTCGTGTTCTCGCGGATCTTGTCGAACACAACAACGGTGTCGTACAGCGAGTAACCGAGCAACGTAAGCAAAGCGATCACCGTCGCGGGAGTGACGACGAAGCCGATCAGGGCGTAGAGCCCGGCGGTCACGATCAGGTCGTGAAGCAAAGCAAACAACGCGGCGATTGCCATCCTTGCTTCGAATCGCACGCCGATATACAAGGCCACCAAAACGAGGAAGACAATTAGTCCCCGCAATGCCTTGCTCGATACCTGCTTGCCCCAAGTGGGACCCACGTCCTGCAGGCTGACCGCGTCCAGATTCGGGGAGCCGTCGGCAAGACGCTGTTCGCCGATCACCGCAAGCGCGGTCTGGATTCCGATCAACTTCTGCCGATCTTCAACATGACTTGTGCGGACCAACGCCTGTCGCTGCTTGGTGGCCCGGTCGGTCGAGACCTGCACCTTCAGATCAGCGAGATCGAACTTCGCCAGCGCGTGCTCGATGTCTTTCGCCGGCATCTCCTGCTTGAGGGGAACGGTCAGCGAGGTCCCGCCCTTGAACTCCAATCCGAGATTCAGCCCGCGACCGAACAGTCCGAGAAAACTGGCAGCGATCAGCACGCCGGAGACGGCCGCCCACATCTTCAGGCGACCGATGATGTCGAAGTTGGCCTCACCGCGAACGATCTTGCCCAGGCCGCTCATTTGCTCGTCCCTCCAGCCGGCAACGCGTCGCCGACTCCGGCGATCGAACGCATTCCAAGCGTCTTACTCTCATTGAATCGCTTCGTTTGTGCGAGCAGCCAGACGCTGGGGTGCATAAACCACCGGGAGACGAACAGGTCGAGACCCGTCGCAAGCCCAAGGGTGAGCGCGAACCCGCGAACCCCTCCGACCGCAAGGAAATACAAGACACCCGCCGCAAGCGCCGTGACCAAGTCGGCGGCCACGATCGTGCCCCACGCGCTGGTCCACGCCCTGTCCACCGACGCCCGCACAGTGCGCCCTTGATGAACCTCGTCCTTGATGCGTTCGAAATACACAATGAACGAGTCCGCCGCGATACCGAGAGACACGATCAACCCCGCAATCCCCGCCAGGGACAAGGCGAATCCCGCGAACTGTCCCAGCAAGATCACGACACCCACGGTCAGCCCACCATGGATCGCGATTCCGATCCAGATGATCATCCCGAGCGCCCGGTAGAACAGCAGCACGTACAGCAGCACCACTCCGAGGCCGATCGCGCCTGCCACCAGGCCGCTGCGCAAGGACTCTTTACCCAGCGTCGGACTGATCGTCGTGGTCGTCGTTGGGACCAATTCGATCGGCAGCGCGCCGTAGCGAAGCACGAGGGCGAGGTCCTTGGACTCACGCTCAGAGAAGTTGCCGGTGATCTGAGCGGTTCCTCCATCGATCCCCTGGTTACACTGAACCGTCTCCCCCATCTGCGGGTTCGATTCGACGAGGCGGTCGAGAACGATCGCCAGTTGGCGAGACGCGTCCCCGAGGGGATTGCAGGCAAGCTTCCCAGTGATGGATTCGAACTTCTTCGCCCCGGCCGCCGTCAAGCGAAGCGAGACCTCCCAGCCGCCCCCGCCCTGTCCGGCAGGCGGCAACTCAGCCAGCGCGGTGCTCACGTCGCTGCCTTGGAGTTCCACGGGGCCCAGCAAGAGCCGCTCCCAAGCGGCGGGATCGGTCCCCGCTCCGGTCTGGGGGTCGCGATCCTTCACGCATAGGACAACCTGCTTCGTCGGCACATCCTCGGGGAAGGTGTTGGGGTCGCTGCATTCCGGCAATGCCGCACCCGGCGGCGCGGTGTCCGTCGTCACCCGCGCAAGTACCGGACGGAAGCTGAGCTTCGCCGTCGTGCCAATCAACCTGAGGGCCTTGGTCGTGTCCTTGATCCCAGGGATCTGCACCAGGATGTTGTCGCCTTGCAGCGAGATATCAGGTTCTGCAACCCCAAGGGCGTCCACGCGCTGCTGAATGATGTCTACAGCCTTCTGCAGCGACCCCTTGTCGACGGTCTCCCCCGACTTGGGGACAAGGACCACCGAAATCCCACCCTTTAGGTCCAAACCCAGCCGCGGAGCGTAACTCTTCCACGCAATGACGCCGTAGATCCCTCCCAGCAGCAGCGCCAGGGCCACCAGCGCGCGCCAGTACCTCGTTCTCGTTGCCGCCATGGACTCAGCCTCACATCCCCCGCAAAATCAACCTTCGGACCCGTGCCCGTTCGTCGGAATGACCTTCCGGCGCACAGCCGCCCGCGACATCTTGATCGTCACGCCCGACGCGATATCGAGCCAAACGGTGTTGTCGTCCAGGCGGCGCACCCTTCCGAAGATGCCCGATGCGGTCTCGATCTCGTCCCCGACCTGGATGCTGCGCACGAGTTGCATGTGCTGCTCGCGCGCGCGCCGCTGCGGCCGAATCATGAAGAAGTACATCGCCCCCAGGATCAACGGAAAGACGAGGTAGTTCAACGGACCGGACTGATTCCCGCCCGCAGCCTGCGCAATGATCGCCAACACCATGTGTACTCCCGAAAAAAAGGGCCCGCGACTCACGGGCCGTGACGCGGGCAAATCATAGAAGGGGCCCCCATCCGGCGCAACGAGGCCGGTTGCACCGGCATCACAGCAGGGTCGAACCCCCAGGGCGCAAGAGGCCAAGGTGCTCGTACGCGGCCGGGGTCGCGACTCGGCCACGAGGCGTTCGCTGCAGGAACCCGATCTGCAGCAGATACGGCTCCGAGACGTCCTCGATCGTGTCGGGCTCCTCGCTCAGAGCCGCCGAAAGCGTCGAGATCCCCACCGGACCGCCGCCGAACTTCTCGACGATCGTGCGCAGCACCGCGATATCGAGTTTGTCCAGACCCAGCTCGTCCACTTCGAACATCTCCAGGGCCGCGCGCGCTACCGCCTCGGTGACCCGGCCGTCGGCCTTCACCTCCGCGTAGTCGCGGACCCGCCGCAGGAGCCGATTGGCGATGCGCGGTGTCCCGCGCGCGCGACTCGCGATCTCGGCGGCGCCGTCTGCGTCCAGGTCCACCGACAGAACCGTCGCACTGCGGCGCGCGATCGCGCACAAGTCGTCCACCTCGTAGTAATCCAGCCGGGCGCTGTAGCCGAACCGGTGCCGCAACGGACTGGTGAGCAGACCGGTTCGCGTGGTCGCGCCGATCAGCGTGAACGGCGGGATGTCGATGCGAATGCTGCGCGCGGCGGGCCCCTTCCCAATCACAACGTCGAGCTTGAAGTCCTCCATCGCCTGGTAAAGGACTTCCTCAACCGGCCTTGGAAGTCGGTGGATCTCGTCGATGAACAAGACGTCGCCGTGCTCCAGGTTCGTCACGATCGCCGCAAGATCGCCGGCCCGATCGAGGGACGGCCCCGACGTCGGCCGAAGTGTCGCCGAAAGCTCCGCGGCAACGATGTACGCCAGCGATGTCTTGCCGAGCCCCGGGGGGCCGCTGAACAGCAGATGATCGGGCGGAGTGCCGCGGTTGCGCGCGGCTTCGATGATCAGCCCTACCTGACGCTTCACTTGGTTCTGCCCGACGAACTCGGCAAGCACCCGCGGCCGAATCGACGCCTCGAACTCGATCTCTTCGGGGACAACGTGCGGGCCGAGAACCCCCTCTTCGACCGTCATGCGCGCGCCAGCTCCTTCAGTGCCATCTTGAGCAGGCTCTCGACGGCCACATCGCCCTCGCGCGGCAGCGTCTCAAGCGCCGAACGCGCCTCCGCCGGCGTGTACCCCAGCGTGAGAAGCGCGTCTCTGACCTCGACCAGCGCCGCGCGCGCTGATCCGTCCCCGCCGGGTACCGATTCCAGCGCCGGCAACGCAAGCTTCTCGCGCAACTCCAGGATCATGCGCTGCGCGGTCTTCTTGCCGATTCCAGGAATGAGAGTGAGCGCCTCTACGTCCTCGGTCGAGAGCGCCTTGCGAAAGGCATCGGGTGAGTACACCGACAGCACCGCGAGGGCACCCTTGGGGCCAAGGCCGTTCACGCCCAGAAGCACCGTGAACAAATCACGTTGCTCGGAGGTCGAGAAGCCGAAGAGCGTCATCGCGTCTTCGCGCACGTGCATGTGAGTGAGAACGCGCGCGCGCTGCCCCCGCGCGGGCAACTCGGCAACGACGCTTACCGGCATGTGCACGCGATACCCCACGCCGCGCACCTCGATCACCGCTCCATCGGCGAGAACCTCCGCAACCACGCCGTCGAGGCTCGCAATCACGATCGAGATCCTTCCAGCGCGGCGCGCATGCGGTGTCCGTGCGTATGCGTAATCGCAAGGGCTAGCGCATCGGCCGCATCGGCCGAGTCCGGAGCCTGCTTCAACTGCAAGATCGTTCGCACCATGAACTGCACTTGGTCCTTGCTCGCGTTTCCAACGCCCACGACGGCGCTCTTCACCTGCGTCGGCGTGTACTCAAATACCGGGACGCCGGCTTCGGCCGCGGCCAGCAAAGCGACGCCCGATGCCTGCCCCGTTTGAATTGCCGTGCGCACGTTCGCGTTGAAGAACACCCGCTCGATCGCAACGGCATCAGGCTCGAATTGCTCCATCACCCGCTCCAGCGACAGACACAGCGCAAGCAAGCGTTCGGGCACAGGCTGCGACGCCTCCGACCGGACCGTGCCGGACGTGAGCGCGCGCAACACGCCGCCCTTGGACTCCACCACGCCGAACCCCGTGCGGGTGAGCCCCGGGTCGATCCCCATTACGCGCAAGGCCGCTCCTCGAACATATGTACGAGCAGGATACTCGGGACACAGGGGCGGCTCAAGAACCCGGGAATCAGCCGGCGTCGGCGAAGATCGAGTCGGGGATGTCGAAGTTGCCGAACACCTGCTGAACGTCGTCGTGATCCTCGAGCGCATCGATCAGCTTCAGCACCGAGCGCGCCTCGGTCCCGTCGACGGCCACGGTGTTCTGCGGAAGCATCGTCACCTCCGCGGAGGCGATTTCGATGCCGGCCCCGGCAAGCGACTCCTTGACTGCCTCGAACACGGCGGGAGCCGACACGACTTCCCACTCGTCCCCGTCCTCGCGCACGTCGTCGGCGCCGCCCTCCAGCGCCGCAGCCATGACGTCGTCCTCGGACGCCTTCTGCTTTTCGACCAGCACGACACCTCGGCGCTCGAACAGCCACTGCACGGCGCCGGGTTCGGCCAGGCTACCGCCGTGCTTGCGAAAGATCGCTCGCAGGTCTTGCGACGTACGGTTACGGTTGTTCGTCAGCGCGTCCACCAAGATCGCAACGCCACCGGCACCGTAGCCTTCGTAGGAAACCCGCTCCCAGTTCTCGCCGGATACATCCCCCGAGCCGCGTTTGATCGCACGCTCGATGTTGTCCTTGGGTGTTGAGGCATCCTTCGCTCGCTGGATCGCATCGAACAGGGTCGGGTTATTGTCAGGGTTGGGATCGCCCTGGCGAGCCGAAATCTCAATGGCCCGCAACAATTTCGCGAAGAGCTTGCCGCGCTTGGCGTCGGCCGCTCCCTTCTTCTCTTTGATGCCCTTCCAGTGACTGTGACCGCCCATACATCAACCTCCACGAATAGCCTAGCAAGTGGGCGGGACCGCCTCAGATCGAGTCCAGGAACACGCGATGCACGCGTTCGTCGCCGGTCAGTTCAGGGTGAAATGCCACGAGCAGCACCCGACCCTGACGCACCGCGACCGGCTCGGCCCCGTGCGACGCGAGGACCTCGACGCCGGGCCCGACCGACTCGATACGCGGCGCGCGAATGAAGACGGCGCGCACCGTGCCGGCCTCGGCAAATTCCAGATCGCTCTCAAAGGACTGGACCTGCCGCCCGTAAGCGTTGCGCCGCACCGCGATGTCCACGATCCCGAGGATGGGCGGATCGCCGTCGACGATCTCGCGCGCGCACACGATCATGCCGGCGCACGTACCGAAGATCGGCAAGCCAGAGCGCGCCCGCGCGCGCAACGGCTCGAGCATCCCCGAGGCCGTGGCCACGATCCGGATCGTCGTGGACTCACCGCCGGGAATGACCAGCGCATCGACCGAATCCAGCTCGGCAGGCGTGCGGACATCGACAGGATGAACACCGAGCTTGCGCAGGATCCTGCAATGCGCCTCGAAGTCCCCCTGGAGGGCGAGGACGCCGACCTTCACCCGTTACCAGCCCCGTCCGGCCAGCCGCTCCTCGTCGGGCATCGACCGCACGTCGAGTCCGCGCATCGGCTCTCCGAGCCCGCGCGTCACCTTCGCGAGAACGTCGGGGTCGTTGTAGTAGGTCGTCGCCTCGACGATCGCCTTGGCGCGCGCGGCAGGGTCGTCGCTCTTGAAAATCCCCGAGCCGACGAACACGCCCTCGGCCCCGAGCTGCATCACCAAAGCCGCGTCGGCCGGCGTCGCAATGCCTCCGGCGCAGAAGAGCACCACGGGCAAGTGTCCACCCGCGGAGATTTCGCGAACCAATTCGAACGGCGCGCCCAATTGCTTGGCAAAGGTCATCAACTCCTCGGGCGGCATAGCCGTCAGACGTTTGATGTCCCCGAGGATCGAACGTAGGTGCCGCACGGCCTCGACGATGTTGCCCGTGCCGGCTTCTCCCTTCGACCGGATCATCGCCGCGCCCTCACCGATGCGCCGCAGCGCCTCGCCGAGATTCGTCGCGCCACAAACGAACGGCACCGGGAAGTCCCACTTGTTGATGTGGTACGCCTCGTCGGCCGGCGTCAGAACCTCGCTCTCGTCGATGTAGTCCACGCCGACGGACTGAAGGATTTGCGCCTCCACGAAGTGCCCGATGCGAGCCTTGGCCATGACCGGGACGGTGACCGTGGACATGATCTCCTCAACCACGCGGAGGTCCGCCATGCGCGCAACGCCACCCTCGCGACGGATGTCCGCAGGCACGCGCTCGAGGGCCATGACGGCGCACGCGCCGGCATCCTGGGCGATCTTGGCTTGCTCGGCGTTGGTGACGTCCATGATGACGCCACCCTTGAGCATCTCCGCCAGCCCACGCTTGACTCGGGCCGTTCCCCGCTCGTCAGTCACGACAGTCTTCCTCCCGGAAATAGGGCTCTACCTGGGGTTTGGCCCCAGCCTATCCGCGCGCGCGAAACGCGGCAACCGCCGCCGCGGAACCTGCGGAGAAGCCGTCCGCACAACCGAGCCGCCTGACGAATCCTGCGATTCGCTACGCGAGCGGGGTGGTTCCGTCTTCAGCGTCGACGAGGAACTCGTGGTTCGCGGGTACCGCGCCGCCCTCGTCGAGCAGATCCCACAGTCGCGCGAACCCGGTTGCGATCACCAATTGAGTGTCGCTTCCCTCCCAGCCGTGCCCGGCGAGCGGACGTGGGTACTCCTGCCCCGCCGCGCCAAACACCGGGTTCCCGGCGTTCTCGGAGAGCGTCGTTCCGCCTTCGTCCTGCGCGCTGTCGGGATTCGTCGAGTCGTTTCGTCGTGCGACCGTATAGAAGTCCGTAGGGATGCCGGTCGCGCGCAACGCGGTCGCGATCTCACGTCCCTGGTTGTACGGGACAAGTCCGTCATCCAGTCCGTGCACGACCACAACGCCCTTCACGCCACTCGCGGCGATGCTCTCGACTTGAGCGACAACCGCGAGGCTCTGGTAACACGCGGGGTCTTCCTTCGGAGTCTTTCCGCCGCACTCCGCCTCGATGTCCTCCGCCGCGCCGGCCGCATACACGTTGCCCGATGCTCCGACGGCAAGTCCTTCGTGGTAGGTCTCGATCGTATTCGTCGCACCTTCGACGTCGATCCAGTAATCGAACAACGGCGTCGTCGAGTCCGGCCGCGTCGCCTTCATCGCGACAGCGAGTCCGGAGCTATTCCCGCCCATGCTTACCCCGAGGATCGCGACCTTTCTGATGCTCGGGAACCGCTGAAGGAAATACTGCGCCGCGAGAACCGAGTCCTGCGCGCCCTCGCGCACGAACCAGCCGCGGTTGTCGGGTGCGGGCCCGGTGCCGCGATAGTCCATCGCCACGGCAACAGCCCCGTGCGCGGCCGCATCAAGAAGATGACACACCCACGAGCCCGACCGATTGCGATACCCGTGCATGAGCACGACCATGGTCGTGGGTAGATCCTCCGGAGGAAGGGCGTAATGGCCTTCCAGAACCTCGCCGTTCGGCCCTCGAAGGCCCGACAGATCCTGAGTCTTGGGCGCCGCGTCGTTCTCGGGGGAGGGAGTGCACTCACCCGCGCGCGCCGGAACCACGAATCCCGCCGCCAGAACCGCAGCGGCGAGCGCGGCCGAGACGCCTCGAACGCGATACCTCATCAGGAACCCTCCTGAAGGCCGAATGCGACTCAGCCTGATCGGAAACGTGTGAAGGTACCTTTTCGCCGAGGACGGCCGTACTCCTGCCGCGCGCGCCCGCATCCGTGGTGGGCGTCATCGGCTGGATGGGACGGCGCTGAGGTCAGGTGACGGACCCCGAGCGACGGCGTCGCGTCGGAGCAGGACGGGCAGGCTTGTCGAGACCCTCGCGCGATGCCATGCCGAAGTCGAACTCGTCCAGAAGATCAAAGACCTCCTCGGCCGCCCAGGCTCGATTTCGGCGTCCGATCGTCACCTGGCGGACGACCCCGGAACTCGAAAGCTGATTCAACGAAAGCCGGGCGGCCTCTTCGGATACGGATAGAAGCTTGGCCGCCGAAGCCACAGACAGCAGCGGATGTCCGGCCAAGCCCCCGATGAGGCGCCGGGACGTGGAGCCCCTACGGGGCGACCCCGCTCGCTGAATCCACTCGCCCCGCAGGTCGGCCAGCGACCGACCCAGCTCTGTTGCCCTTACTCCTGCGATCTCCATGGCCTCAGCGAAGATCGCGCACCACCCGGCGAGATCCTCCGCCCGAAACGCACTGAGGCCTGCGACGTAGCGAGCCGAGTTGGCTGCCAGCACCACACTGACCGGCGGCACGATCCGGCGCGATATACCGCGTCTGCGCAAGATGACATGAATGAGGCAGCGACCGGTTCGCCCGTTCCCATCTGCGAAAGGGTGGATCGTCTCGAACTGAACGTGAGCCAGAGCGGCCTGTGTCACCGCGGAGAGATCGTCCCGGTTGCAGAACCGAACGAAATCGTCCATCAGCGCTGGAACGTACTCGGGAGGGGGCGGGATGAATGAAGCGTTCCGCGGCGTGATTCCTCCGCCGATCCAGTTCTGTTCGGTGCGGATGATTCCCGCGATGTGCCGGTCTCGTTCAGTGTTCAGCAATGTCGCTTGGATCGCGCTGAGATCCTCAACTCGTAACGCATCGGCGCTCATCCCGAGTTCGACGGCAGCGTTCATTGCTTCGATGTTCCGAACGACGGAGAGCGCCGCTCCTCGCGCGGCCCTTGGATCGAAGACCGCCTCTTCGAGGCGACGATGCGAAACGCGAAGACCCTCGATCCGGCTGCTTGCCACGCTCTCTGCTCGCAAGAGCAATCTCGCCACAGGTTCGAGTTCAGTGATCCCCGGCGAGGAGTCGAGTTCGATCGCAGCCCTCGTTGCTCCCTCGATCTTGGCTGTCACCGAAGCCGGAAGGACCGGGTCAAGGTTCGCTATCTCGTCCGGAAGGTATGCCTTGTAGCGGAAGGGCTTCGAGTCCCTGCGAGAACGCCCGTAGGATGAGTTCGGGGTCCAGGTCCTTTCGATTAGCTCGCTCATCCCGCCTCCAAGAACCTTGGATACGGGCGAAGTATATCCAAAGTTATGACAGTAACCTTGGATTGTCTCGTGGCCGATCCTCGAGGCTTTGCGCCTACAGCTCGCGGAGCACCTTGATGCGGTCGTCCAGCGAAGGATGAGTGTCGAACATGCGATTCATCCTGCCCATAAACCCGACCTCGCGCTGAAGCGGCGACTCGATCCACAGGTGACTTGTGGCCCGCACCGCGTTGCGCACAACGGTTTGATCAGACTTGAGCTTCTCTAAAGCGCTGATCATCCCAGGCGGGTACCTCGTCATCTGCGCGCCGGTAACGTCGGCCAGAAACTCCCGCCGCCGACTCACCGCCATCTGCATCACCTTCGCCATGATCGGCATAAAGATCGCAGCGGCGAGTCCGACGAGCACCAACAGCCCGGCAGCGCCGCCGCCCCCACGATCGCGGTTCCGCCCACCGACGCCCCAGAAGAACGAACGCAAAGTCCAGTCTGCGAGCAGGACCAGCACCCCGACAAGGGTCGCGGCAATCGCCATCACCAAAGTGTCGCGGTTCTTGACGTGTGCGAGTTCGTGCGCGACAACTCCTTCGAGTTCGACGCGGTTCAACTTCTCGAGCAGGCCCGTCGTCACTGCGATCGACGCGTGAGCCGGATCACGCCCCGTCGCGAACGCGTTCGGAGCCGAGTCGTCGACGACCCATACACGCGGTTTTGGAATGCCGGCCGCAATGGCGAGGCCTTCCACAAGGTGGTGCAAGCGCGGCTGCTCGGCCGGCGTCGCCTCGCGCGCGCGAGTCATTCCAAGCACGATGCGGTCCCCGCCCCGGTAGCTCACGACGGACATCCCCACCGCGATCACCAACGCAAGCACGAGTCCGAACGGCCCCGCGTCGAACAGGTACCCAAAGCCGTAACCGGCCGCGACGACCACCGCGACGAACGCGATGATCAGCAGCCAGGACCGACGAACGTTCTTCTGGAGTTGTTCGTACATCTCACATCCTTACGACCGGCGTGCGAGGAACGCCCCGACGGGCACCCGGCTCGCGTGCAACGTGATCAGAACTGCACGTTGACCGGGCCGGTCGCAGCCTCCTCAATCTCGAAATATTCCCGTGCACTGAATCCAAACGCGCCCGCGACGATGTTCGACGGGAACATCTGGACCGAGTTGTTGTAGGTAAGCACCTGGTCGTTGTAGAACTGCCGCGCGAATGCGATCCGACCCTCAGTCCCGGTCAACTCCTCCTGCAGCGCAAGGAAGTTCTGGTTCGCCTTCAGGTCCGGGTAATTCTCGCTGAGCGCCAGCAACTGCCGAAGCGCCTGGGTGATCTGATTCTCGGCCTGCGCCTGCTCCCCCACGGTCGTTGCGGCAAGTCCCGCGCTGCGCGCCTCGGTCACGCGTTCGAACGTCGTGCGTTCGTGAGACGCATACCCCTTGACGGTGTTGACGAGGTTCGGGATCAGGTCGTAGCGACGCCGCAGTTGCACGTCGATCTGCGACCACGCGTTATCGATTCGGTTGCGGAACCGCACGAGCCGGTTGTAGATGCCGACCAGGGCCAGCACGAGCAGCCCAACCAGTCCCAAAATGATCCAAACGGCGAGCATGCGGCCATCGTAGGGGGTGGGGATGGGAGCGTCAAAGACCCCGACCGCGCAACCCGCGTCGGCGCCTGCCGGAGGCCATCGCCTCCGAATACACCCCTTCAACCTCCGCCCCGACCGTCGCCCAATCGAAGACACGGGCCCGTTCCCGTGCCCGAAGGCCCATGACTGCGGCCTCCTCAGGTGCCGACAACAGCCGAACAAGGGCCGCCGCAAGCGCGCCGGCGTCGCCCGGCGGGACCAAGACGCCGTCCACACCGTCGCGAACGACCGCCGCGAAACCCGGGATCGCGGAAGCGACGATCGGACGACCGGCGGCCATGGCCTCGACCACCGCGATCCCGAAGCTCTCGCCGCCGAGCGCCGGGAAGCATGCGACCATCGATTCCTCCAGTAACGCCAAACGCTCGGCGTCGCTGAAGCGTCCCGGGAATGAGACTGAATCGCGGACGGAGGCGTCGAGGCCTTCCTGCAGGCGCGCGCGCTCCGGCCCGTCTCCTGCAATCGTGACCCGCACGTTTGGAATGGCGCGCGCGACGCGCGGAAGTGCCTCGACCAGGACTTGCGGTCCTTTGCGCCGTTCGAGCCGGCCGAAGTACACCACCGTCGGTTCAGACGCCCGTGCTGCGGAGACCCCCGCGAACGCGTCCGTGTCCACCCCGTTGGAGATCACCCGGCATCCCGGGCCGAACATCGATTCCACGGTGCTGCGAGCCGCTTCCGATACCGCAATGCGCGCCGTGATCCGTCGCCACAGCGGAGACAGCGGGATCCGCGCGGCACGGTACAGGCGCGCGTCTATCGACGCGTGGAACGTCGCAACGACGGGCGCGCGGGTCGCAAGCGTCGCAACCATCGATGCGCTCGGAACAAAAGGCTCATGCACGTGCACGAGGTCGGGGCGCGCCCGACGGAGCGCAACGCGCACCCGAGCCGCGAGCCGCGGCCCGACGGCCACACGAGCCACAGACCCGTTGTACGGAATCCCGATCGTCCGCCCGAGCGCAATCACTCCCGCATCAACCTCGCCGTCCGCCGGTGCAAGGATCCGCACCTCGTGCCCCTGCGAACGCATATACCCGGCGAGCCCTGCGATGTGAGCGTTGACCCCACCCGGAACCGTCCACGAGTAGGGCGTAACGATGGCGACCTTCATCAATCGATCCAGTACGGCGTGAACACGTGCCACTGCTCGGGAGCCACCGCAAACAAGCTTTCAAGCGCGGACGCCACCCGTTGCGTCAGAGCCTCAACCGCATCCGGCGCCTCGGGATCGGGTGCCTGCAAAGCAGGCAAGGCCTTTGCCCTCCACTTCCCGTCTTCACCTTGATAGGCACACGAAACGATGATCGGAGCCCCCGACCGCAACGACAGCACTGCGGTTCCCGCGGGAATCCGAGTTCGTCGCCCGAACATCTCGACCTCGACCCCCGTGCCCGACAGATCGCGATCCGTCACGAGGGCCGCGATCCCTCCCGCAGCAAGCAGTTCCAGGCACTGGGCCGTCACATCGGCGCCGCGCTCGAGCGGAATGATTCCGATGCCTTGCCGCACTCGATGGGCGACGAACCTGTCGAACAAGATCCGAGGGCGCAGCACCTCGGCGACGGCCGTCAGCGGCCACCGCTGAGACGCCCACCGGCCTCCCGCGTCCCAGTTCCCAAAGTGCCCGGTGACGAGAAGAACCCCTTTGCCCGCGGCAATCCCGCGCTCGATGTGCTCGGCGCCCTCGATCGACACCCTGCGATTGATCTCGTCGTTGGACATGTCGCCCATCCGGAAGGTCTCGCCCCAGTACCGGCCGTACCAGCGAAACGCCTCGCGCGCGGCAGCCGGCGCCGCGGCCTTTCCCACAATCGGCTCAAGGTTGGAGATCACCGCCGCGCGCTGTCGAGCGTTTCGCCGAAACGAGCGTGCGCTCATTCGCTCGAACGCGCGGATCACAGTGCGTTCGGGAAGAACGCGGGACAACCGCCACGCCGCCAGCCACGCGACACCTTCGGCGCGCGCGCGAAGCTTCCCGCTCACGACGACATCGCCTGCCGACGAACCGCTGCGCACCGCACGACAAACGTGATCAACGCAAGCGCGATGATCACCCACACCGCCGCCTCAACAAGGTTGAACACCAACCCTGCAATGAGAACGGCCGCGCGCTCCGGTCGCTCTCCGGGGCCGCCTGCCGCCGAGAATCCGAGCGCCTCGGCCTTGGCGCGCGCATACGAAACCAAGAAAGACAACACCATCGCCCCCATGGCGGCTGCAAGCAGTCGCGAGTTTACGGATGCGGCAGCATACGCAATTGCTCCAAGCAAGGCTGCGTCGGCGATCCGATCCGCGACCGAGTCGAAGTACCCGCCCCACTTGCTCACCCGTCCGGTCGCCCGCGCGAGCGCGCCGTCGAGAACATCCAAGATCACCGAGGGGATCAACAGCACTCCGGCGAGGCGGGCATGTCCCGCGACGATCAGCCCCGAACAGCCCACGACCGCGAGCAACCCTGCGGCGGTCAGGCCGTTCGGCGTAGCACCGGCGCGCGCCAGAGCCCGCCCGACTCCAGAGGTAACCGGTTCGATAATGGGACGCAACTTGTCACTCAGCACGCGCGTAGCATAGCCGCCGCTCAAGCTCTCCCCTGAGGACGCGGGCGTTGTTTCGGTATAATCCGGCCTCCACCTAGTTCCCACGGAGGCGACGTGAAGAACTATCCGACCGACCGCATTAGGAACGTCGTACTGGTAGGGCACGGCGGCACGGGTAAGACGACTCTCGCGGAAGCACTGCTGTTCGCGGCGGGGGCCACGACCCGCGCCGGACGCGTTGAGGACGGCAACACCGTTACCGACTTCGACCCCGACGAAATCACGAAGCAGATCTCCATCTCCTTGTCTCTTGCCCCCTTCGAATGGAAAGACCATAAGGTCAA
The DNA here is from genome assembly GCA_041658565.1 of Actinomycetota bacterium. NCBI lineage: Bacteria > Bacillati > Actinomycetota > Actinomycetota bacterium. The sequence continues at coordinate 24,961 of JBAZZY010000013.1, forward strand.
CCTCATCGACGCACCGGGGTATGCCGATTTCTTCGGCGACGCCGAGGCGGCGATGCACGCTGCCGACGCGGCGATCATCGTCGTAAACGCGGTAGACGGAGTGCAGGTCCAGGCCCGCGTAGCGTGGGACCTCGCCGAGCGTCTCGGGCTGCCGCGCGCCATCTTCGTCAACAAGCTCGACCGAGAGCGAGCCGACTTCGAAACCACGCTCCAACAACTGATAGACATGTTCGGCGCCAAGATCGCACCGGTTCACCTGCCGATCGGATCCGAACACGACTTCAGTGGAGTAGTAGACCTCCTGAACGAAAAGGAGATCACCTACGCGGGCGGCAAGCGCACCGGAGAGGTGTCACTGGCCGAAGGGCACGCGGAGCAGATCGACAAGTTGCACGAGCGCTTGATGGACTCGGTCGTCGAGGCCGACGACGCGCTCATGGAGCGCTACCTCGAAGGCGGCCAAATCGAACCCAAAGAGGTAGTCGCGGGCATGCACAAGGCCGTCGCGGCTGGGACCACCGTCCCGGTTCTGTGCGGCTCCGCAACCGCCGGCATCGGCGTGGATCTGCTTGCCGACTTCATCGTCGATGAGATGCCATCTCCCGCGGACCGGCAGCCCCGAACGGCCGAGGACGGCGGGACCGAAATCCAACTCATCCCGGACCCCGGCGGGCCGCTGGTCGCGCAGGTATTCAAGACCCTCTCGGACCCGTACGTGGGGCGCCTGACATACTTCCGGGTCTTCTCCGGAACCATGCGTCCCGACTCCTCAGTCTCCAACACCACGCGACACGTCGAGGAACGAATCGGCAATCTGTTCGCCCTGCGCGGCAAGACGCAGGACAACGTCAGCGAAGTGGCGGCGGGAGACATCGGGGCCGTGGCGAAGCTCAGCGACACCATCACCGGCGACGTCCTGGCGGCCAAGGGCTCGTCCATCACGCTCCCGCCGATCGAATTCCCCGAGCCGCTGCTTTCCGTAGCGATCGCGCCGAAGTCCAAAGGCGACGAGGACAAGCTGTCGACCGCCCTGCAGAAGATCGTGGCGGAGGACCCCTCGTTCCACTGGGAACGCAACGCTGAAACGCATCAGACCGTGATCAGCGGCATGGGCGAGTCTCACCTCGACGTCGTCGTCCAGCGCCTCGCCCGCCACCACGTCGAGGTCCAGACCTTCGCGCCCAAGGTCGCCTACCGCGAGACAATTCGCGGAACAGCCTCCGCGGAAGGGCGCCTCGTGAAGCAATCCGGCGGACGCGGACAGTATGCCAAGTGCACGGTCGAGATCTCGCCCCGGCCGCGCGGACAGGGGTACGAGTTCGAAGACGCGATCGTCGGTGGATCGATCCCGAACAACTTCATCCCCTCGGTGGACAAGGGCGTTCGCAAGGCGATGGAAGCCGGACCGCTCGCCGGCTACCAGTTCGTCGACTTCAAGATCCGCCTCTTCGACGGGAAGTACCACACCGTCGACTCGTCCGACATTGCCTTCCAGTTGGCAGGAGCACACGCATTCAAGGATGCCGCGACCCACGCCGGGCTCGTGTTACTCGAACCGATCATGGATCTGCTGGTGCTCACGCCGGACGACGCGGTGGGAGACATCATGGGCGACCTCTCCTCGCGGCGCGCGCGCATCGAGGGCACCGATGCCGCAGGCAAGGGATGGACGCGGATCAACGCGAAAGTCCCCCAAGGCGAGGTTCTGCGGTACGCCATCGACCTGCGGTCGAAAACCGGTGGCCGGGGCAGTTTCAAGGTGACGTTCAGTCACTACGAAGAGGCACCGCCGCATACGCAGGAAAAGGTCGTCGCCGAAGCGGCGAAGGAGAAGGCCGAAGCCGAGAAGAAGTAGCGCCCGTTGTCGCTTCTGCTCTGCGATCTCGACTGGACGAGTTCCGCCCGGAGTTCGAAACCACCGCGCGCGCGCTCGTCCACCCCGAGGAATTCTCGACCACCCTGTGGTGGGGACACGCCGCAACGGCGCGGATAATCCTCGACGAAGGCTTGCGCGCGGAGCGCGAGTTCAGCGCGCGATGAGAGGGCGCAGTTTCGCGTAGGTCTCTTCGAGGGTTTCCGGGAGCACTTTCGTGCCGCCGACGGTCGTCATGTAGTTGGTGTCGCCGCCCCAGCGCGGGACGATGTGCGTGTGCAGGTGCTCGGCGATGCCGGCACCCGCAGCGGCGCCCTGGTTGACCCCGATGTTGTAACCCTGCGGGCGGTACTCGGATTCAAGCGCGCGGATGCAGTCCGACACCCAGGCCGACATCTCAGCGTGCTCCTCCGGCGCGAGATCCTCGAAGCGCGCGGTATGGCGAAACGGAGCAACCAACAGGTGTCCGCAGTTGTACGGGAACTTGTTGATCAACACGAACGCGCGCTCCCCGCGCGCCACGATCAGGCTCTCGGCGTCGTGCGCCGGATCAAGCGCGGGCAGTTCGCAAAAGATGCAGTCGCGCTCGCGATGAAGGTCCTTAATGTATTCCATACGCCAGGGGGTCCAGAGCCGGTCCATCAGTAGCGGTGCGCCAGCTCGCGCGCGCCGATCTCTTCAGCGAGGTTTTCGGCGAACTCGGCAAAAGGAACTCCGAACTTCGCTTTTCCCCGGCCGCGCGCGCGCACGGCGACGGTTCCCGCTTCCACCTCCTTGTCGCCGACCACCAGAATGTACGGGACCTTCTGCATCTCGGCGTCGCGCACTTTCGCCTGCATCGTCTCGCGACCGTCGTCGACCTCCGTGCGCACGCCGCGCGCGCGCAGGTCGTTTCCGATCTTCTCGGCGTAGTCGTTGTGACGATCGGCGATCGGAACGACAACCGCCTGCACCGGAGCCAGCCACGTGGGGAATGCGCCGGCATAGTGCTCGACGAGAACGCCGACGAAGCGCTCGACCGATCCGAACAGCGCTCGGTGGATCATCACCGGACGGCGGTGAACGTTCTCCTCGTCGGTGTACTCCAGTCCGAAGCGTTCGGGAAGTTGGAAGTCCACTTGAATCGTTGCCACTTGCCAGTACCGGCCGATCGCGTCACGAATATCGATGTCGATCTTGGGCCCGTAGAAGGCTCCGTCGCCGGCGTCAATCGAGTACTCGATTCCTGCGCGCGCGAGTGCCTGTGGAATCGCGGCCTCGGCCAGCTCCCAAAGATCGTCGGCGCCCACGTACTTGTCGGGCTTCGTCGAGAACCGCACACGGTCCGGACCCATCCCGACGGTTCCGTACAACTCGCGGAAGAAGTCCACCACTCCGACGATCTCGTCAACGACTTGATCCGGTCGGCAAAAGATGTGCGAGTCGTCCTGCGTCAAGCAGCGCGCGCGCATGAGCCCGTGCAACACGCCGGAACGCTCATACCGATACACCGTTCCAAGTTCGGACAGACGAATCGGCAACTCGCGATACGAGCGCGTTTTCGAGCGGTATATCAAGACGTGAAACGGGCAGTTCATCGGCTTGGCGAAGTACTCCCCCGCCTCATCGGTCTGCATCGCCGGGAACATGTTGTCACGGTAGAAGTCGAGGTGACCGCTGGTCTCCCAGAGCGTTCCGCGGCCGATGTGCGGCGTAAACACCGCCTGGTACCCGCGGGCAACGTGCATCTCGCGCGAGAGGTTCTCCAGCGTCGTGCGCACCACGGCACCCTTGGGATGCCAAAGAGCCATCGCGGGGCCGACCTCATCCGCCCAGGAGTAAAGCTCGAGATCCCGCCCGAGACGGCGGTGATCGCGACGCTCGGCTTCGTCGAGCATGGTCAAGTGCTCCGCGAGGCGGTCCTTCGATTCCCACGCGGTCCCGTAGATGCGCTGAAGCATCGGCCGGTGCTCGTCACCGCGCCAGTAGGCGCCGGCCACACGCATCAGCTTGAACGAACGCAGGACCTTCGTCGAGGCGACGTGCGGACCACGGCACAGGTCTTCCCAAGCTCCGTTCCGATACACGCTTACGACCGGCCCTGCGCCTTCGGTTTCCTCGAGCGATTCGATGATCTCACGCTTGAACGGCTGCTCGGCGAAGCGCTGCAAGGCTGCCTCGCGGGACAACTCCTCACGCTCAAAGCGCTGGGCCGCGGCGATGATCTCTCGCATCTTCGCGTCGATGGATTCGAGGTCTTCGGGAGTGAACGGGCGCCCGATATCGAAGTCGTAGTAGAAGCCGTTCTCGATGGCCGGACCGATGGCGTACTTCGCCCCCGGAAACAGCACGCAGACGGCCTGAGCCATAACGTGCGCAGTGGAGTGGCGCATGATCTCGCGGCCCTCGGAGGACCCGGCATCAATTCGCCGACCATCGCTCAGCGTGATCTCAGGCACTTACCGACTCCTTCTCCGTCCGCCGGATCGACCGCGAATCCGCGACGAACGGCGCGGCGCGCGGTCGAAGAGCCATGATACCCGCGACAGGCGGAAGGGATTGGTGGCCCTAACAGGTGTTTGTTCGAACCCGGCCAACCAGGCCAAGGTCTCACAACTTTCCCGGGGTGTCCAGGCCAACCCTTGACTCCGGCCCGCCGCAGAGCGTTACTACCGACCCCCGCCGGACCGGACCCTAGCCCGAGTTTCCCCCCTATCGGAAGCAGATGACCTGAACCCGCTGGTGAGGCGGGTCGCGTGGCGTCGGCCGGTGTAGTACCTAAAACCGGGGAGCGAAGGCGCCCAGGCCGAACAGATCGAACAGACGGCGGCCATCGCTGTCCATCTCGGTGAGCATCCGCCGGGCCCGGGGACGACCGCCCCCAGCGGGGTAGATGAGCACCGTCTCTTCGATTCGCCCGAGCGTGCGCAGCAGCTCCCTCACGCTCATGTCCAGCCCCGCCCGGGCCGCCTCCCGGCGCATGAGGTGAGCGATCGTGAGCGCGAGCACGCAGTAGAACACGTGCACCCGCACCTTTTGGTCGGTCCAGTGAAACATCGGGGAGAAGCTCACGACCTTGGGATCTTTCATCTGGCGAAAGGCGGACTCGACGTCGGTCTGGGACCGGTAGGCCCGCACCACCTCGGCGACCGACCACTCTGTCTGAGAGGTGATGAGGATCCGCTTGCCGAAGTGCTCGGCCTCAAGCTTGCGCATCGCGCGGCGGTCGAGGGCGAACTTCAGGCGCAGATCGCGTGGCCGCTCCCCGGTGAGCTCGGTGCGCATGACCCGTGCGACCCAGCGCGGAGCACAGATGCGGGCGATCTCCGCGTCGAGGGCCGCCCTGCTGCGTCGCGCCCGTCCGCGGCCAAGCACCCCCGCGAGGGCGTCGAGTTGGCGGGTGGCCTTGGCGAGGGTTTGTGCGAAGCCGGCGACCTGCTTGGCGTGGAACTCCTCCGAGTGGGTGATGATCGCCCGGCGCGTGGCGCCGAACGCCTGCACGGTCGTCTCGTGCGCGGAAAGGCCCTCGATGTCCTTCACGGGAGAGAACCGGGTGCGGGGGACCCCGAGCAGCTCCGGGTGATGGGCAGTCACCAGCGAGCACACGCAGTGCAGGGGTGCCTCATCGACGGCGTGCTGGTTGGCCACCGAGGAGTTGCCGGCGTCGTAGACGATGGTCGCCTCGGCCCCTTGGCCGATCTCGGCGTAGCGGTGAAGCAGCTCATCCATCACCCGGCGAAACTGGGTGACGTCGGGGGCGTTGCCCGGATAGGGATGGTGCGCCAGGGGCACCACGCCGTCCCGGCTCACCACCAGCGCGAGGCCCACCAGGCGCAGGTCCACCCGGCCGTCTTTGGCGTGGCCGCGCCGGGCGATGGTGCTGCGGGCGTTGGAGGAGTCGATGAAGGTGGCGAAGTTGGTCATGTCGAGCACCAAAGCTTGGCAGTCGATGCCGAAGCCCTCCACAACCCGGCGCGCCAGGCGCCGCTCGATCTCTGCCAAGTGGGCCTCGCTGACGGCATCCATCGCGTCCCAGAACCGCCGGTGGTCCAGCGCGGAGGATGCGATCCTGGTGAACCGGGGCCCCGCCGTATCTGACCACCACTCGGAGAACGCCCGCTTGGAGCACGGAGCGACGATACGCCCGAGGGTGGCAAGGGCGAGGTAGGTCCCAACCGAGGCCGCAGCGTCGGCGCGTCGGGCGCCCACCACCTCATCAATCGTCTCAGCAACCCGCAGGCGCCTGAGCATCCCCCACACCGCGGCGACGTCGCCGAAGCTGCGGTGGATGCTGCGCTCGGGGATCTGCGTGGCCCCGGCTGCCATCGCCGCGATGTCCTCGGCCTTGCCGAGATAGCGTTGGGAGACGATCTTCGGGCGCCCGCCGACCCGGGCCACCTCGCGCAGGTACCAGTAGGTCCCGCCGTTGATCCGCTTGGCGATCAGGCTGGCCATGACACTTTAGGTCATACACCAAAGCGAGCCAAAACGCCAGCATCTTGGGAGTGAGCTCGCGACTACCGGCTCAGAGCCAGGAAACCCGGGCTAGGGCCCGCCGGGCTCAGGTATCCGATTCCGGGATGGTCGCTCATCATGGACGCTAGGCAAGCTCTTGAGATTTGGACGCACGCCCGCGCGGCCTGGGAACACCTCAACACGTTGTGGCCGCTTGAGCAACGCGAGGCTTACGGTGCGGCGATGGAGCAGCTCTTCTCAGCGGAACTCGATGCGGCTGAGCTTCTCCATCGCCACGGAATCGACGTCCAGCGACGCGGCGAGGAAGATCCACGCACGGGCCTTGGATTACTCCGCTAGCGAGTCCTCATGTGGATGCCCACGCAGGGTCAGTCACTTCCGACGACCCTCAGCGGAATCTGGAACGTGTCCATCAGGTGATCTTCTGTTACACCCAACAGCGTAAGCTGATCTCCCGAAACCCTCTCCTTCGAGAGGCCGGGTTGAACGATGCACATACTCAGACGCACGGGACACAGGCGACTCACCTCTCGGAGCGTATGCAAGGTTTCTTCGTCGCCAACTTCGATTCGAGACGCAAGACCCTCCTCCCTCCTGCGGGCCTCTCTCCGGAGCAGATGCGTGAACAGGTCGGTCTTTCGCTCATCGTTCATCCACCCGATACTCTTCTGCGCTTGCCCGCACACCTCGTAGAGATCCCCGACGCGACCTCCGGCCGTGCTGGCGGACGAGAACTTGAGGTGAAAGAAATCAACCTCGATGGCCTTCGGGATGTCGTCCTCTTGCACTAGTCGAACCGCAACCACGTCAGCGGCTTCACCCCGAGCATCGTCGTCAAAGACGAGCGTGTAATCCTGGGATCGAAGGTGGGCAATGACTTGCGCCTGGACGGTATTCGTTTGCTTGTCCGGGCCCTGTGATTCCTTCGTGATATCCACTTCCCACGTCCAGGCCTCTATCCGGTCCGCCGCGAACGCCGGAGGCAGATGTTTCAGTTCGATGTACTGGCTTCCCTCCAGGCACGATCCGTCATGGAACCAAATCACGGGAGGGTTCTCGTTGAAGAATGCGACACCGTCGGTCGGCTCCGTGCGCTCGCCCTTTCTGATCTGGAGCTTCTGCCCGCTGAGATTCTTGAACCTGTAATCGGGATTCTCGTCGTCCTCGAAGAGTTCCAGCTCACACTCGACTCGCGCGCCCTCGGTAAGGACGGCGAAGCCCAGTGCACCATCCATTGTCGGAGTCGAAAGCTCGATCTCGACCTCGTCGATCATGTGCTCTTCGCCGTCAACGATTACCCACCACTGAGACTCCGGCGATGTGTATACCTCTTCAGGCCAGTCGATAACGATGGGCATCTTGCTTGGCCGTTCCGAGATGGGCTTAGCCTCGAGTGTCCCCCGCAAGACCTCATCCGCGTCGATCGATTCATCAAGCAGCTTGGCACCGATCTCCTGGCACCAATCGCTGAGTTCGTTTACGCGATCACGCCGATGCGACCAAATACGGCCCTTCCTCGACGCGCCCACAGTGGTCTTGCTTCCCCCTTCATAGCCGCTGCCCGCGAGCACCGACTTACGAGTCCGCCGCCGCTGAGTCTCGCTGAGCGCCCCTCCAACGTTCCCACCCATCCGACCCGTGTAGCGGATGTTGCGCCCAAGCATCTCGCTCAACCCGACATTCTGGAGCTGGAGCCGTTTGACTCCGGAGAACGCACGGAACACGACCTGTCCATCGATCAGTCTCGCGTCTTCCACAAGGGCGTCGGCAAGAGCCTTGTAGTTCCCGGCGTTGGTTGACCCGTTGACATAGAGGAGCTTCTGTTCTGGCGACCAGATCGCGACGTATAGTTCCCACTGCCACCCGTAGAGTGCCTCGACATCGGTCCAGGGAAGCGCAACGCGCCGCGCGGTCACCACCACGAGAGTGTGAGCGGCCTCGTTGACCGCGTGGTGCACCTGCTCGCAACTGGACAGGCCAGGTATCCCTTGGGCAAAGTTCTCCGGTGTCCATGCATCGCTGTCAGTCCGATAGACAACGGTACTCAGCGCTGGCCTTACGCTGCGCAAGGGCACCTCATCAGCGAACGCCGTGAACCCGCTCAGAAACTCTTGCAGCGAAAGTTGCTCGCCGATCAGCCGTTCGCTCATCTCGGGAAGCAGCACATTCCAATCGGGATCGCGCGCGTATAGCTTCCTCAGCTCATCCTGCACATCCAAGTCGGCTGTGTTGGCGATAAAGGTCGCCTCGCCGAGATCGGGCCGCGTTCGGGTGAACCGACCGGCGAGCTGCAAGGTCACCGCAAGCGTCTTCCGGATGTCGTGAAACGCTGCGATCTTCAGTTCGGGAAGGTCGAAGCCCTCCCCCAGCATGTCGACACAAACGACGATCCTGGATTCTCCACTGACTATCGCCTGGCGCGCTTCCTCACGGGCTCGGCTGGACTTGATGCCCGTATGCAGTTCCACAGGCTTGAATTCCTCGTGTGGCTTGTAGAGTTCGAACACTTCCTTCGCGCGCGCAACGCTCGCGACGCGGGCCATCAGGATGTGGCCCTTGTCCTTCTCGGCTCGAAGGACTTCGATGGCTCTCTTCGCGATCGCAGCATCTGCGCGCTTCCGGTTGAACTCAACCACCCTCTCGAATCTGATCTTGGTGAAGTAATTCTCCTCCTGAGCCTTCCGCAACGGGTACTTGAAGATGATTGAGCCGTCGAGGGGTTTCCCGTCCTCGCGGAAGGGCGTGGCCGTGAACTGAAGCACACGACAGGCATCGAATCGCTGCTTGAACTCGCTCCAGGTGGGAGCTTCAACATGATGCGCTTCATCAACGAAGAGATACGGCGTCAAGGACGCCATCCTTTGTTGAACCTCCTCAGTTGCAGCGCCCGCTACCGAACTCGTCGTCACGACCACGTTCGCTGCGCCGAATATCTCGTCAACCTCTTCCACCGTTCGGGGGATGTGCTCTAGCGAGCACACGATCGGTCGCAAGGCCTGCGCCGCAAGTATGGTTGAGCCCTTGGATTTCAAGACTCCCAGGGTCAAGAACTTGCCGACGATCTGCTTGCGAAGAGCATCCGTCGGAACGACGACCAAGACCTTCGAGCACGGCCTGGAGACCAATATCGAGAGCATGACTTCGGTCTTGCCGGTGCCCGTTGGCATGACGATCGTGGCCACACCTTCCGAAACCGTCCAGTGCGCGTGGATCGCGTGAATGGCACCGACCTGAGGGGGTCGCAGGCCGACAACATCGGGGCCCTCCATCGCGTAGCTGAACGCCCCCGCCCAAGACTTGACGACGCCTTCTCCGAGAGCGCCAAGGTCGACGACCGGATCGTTCACCGCAGGAAGCTGGGGATGCCTAATCCACTTGGATTGCGACAGGTCCAGCCTTGGTCCACCGGCGTCGGCCTTGGCCTTGAGAACCCGCTGGTGCCCTTCAGGGACGCTCCCGCTGTTGACGATGAGCACGGGATCGCCGTCGCCGTCCGGACGAAACATGTAACCCTTGGATCGCTCTTGCGACCACGGGGACAGTTTGCCCTCGACTATCTGGTCCTCCTCGCTCAGCTGCCGAAGGGGATTCCTGAGGACCGACTTGTCGACGGCAAAGACGGCAGGCAAATGGGCCTTCACAGGTGGGACCTCAACCGTTCGCAGGCAACAGCTCGCCCCGGAAGGTCTTGGCGAGGACCGCCTGCGAGCTGTGCTCGACGCGACGCGATGCAGTCTCGACTCTCTCCATCACCTTGGCGGCTCGTGCCAGAATGCTATCGACGCGCCGAACAATCTCGGCTTGCTCCTCCAAAGGTGGAACCGCAATCGTAAGGTCGCGAACCTTCTGTTTGTTAAGTGCTGGCTGGTTGCCTCCGCGCCCGACAGCACGGGTCACTTCGTACTGGGCGAGTGCCCAGCGCCAGAGATATTCCGGGTCGATGTAGTGGTGATTCGCGATGATCCCTGCCGCGTTTTGGTTGGTAGACGCTTCGATATCAAGTATCGCTGCCTGGCCGCGGGTCTTTCCTTCGCCAATCATCGCGATCAACACCGTGCCTACCGGATAGACCTTCGCACTGCTGTTGGCAAGGCCGGCTTCAGATATGAACTCACGAGTTCGTTGGATGCGACAATTCGCAACCTCCCCTGAGCTCACCCACGGAACATGACCCAACCAGTAGGACGGAACCTTCCGGGAAGGAGTCCCTCCGAGCTGCACATGACCAACATCTCCGATCGTTGCTTGCACCCACTCCTCGGGGATCCCGTCACTGTCCGCGACCTCATCCCTGCGGTCGACGAGGTCGAGTCGTTTTGGAATTGCATGAGCTTCTCGCCAGTCGACTGTAAGGCGTCCGGAGCAAGCGGCCGCGAGTATGGCGAGACTCGTCCTCGCCGCAGCTCTTCTCGCGGCAACAACATGCCCAACGGCAGAGATCCTCTTGATCTCGACTCCATCGAGCCAGTGGGCGATTGCGGCCTGCTCGTCGATGGGCGGCACTTGGAGTCGAAGCGTGCCGAGGTTCCTTCGCGAGATGCGCTGCCGAGTAGTCCCTCGAACAAACTCCTGCATTGCCGCTCGGAATGCCGGGGCATTGATGGCCTTCACCAGCCATTCGGGTCGTGCGCGGTCTTGAAGCGGCCTAAGGATGCAGACATCGACCGCGGTGACGGCCGGGCGCCCGAGCCCAGGAAAGATGCACGCCCGACCGAGCGGCTCCGGCATGCGTGCCACAAGGATGTCGCCGGGCTCTAGGAACGTGCAGCGAAGCTCCCGCGCCTTTGCCATCGTGAGGAAGCGCGATGACCGATCGCGGAACACTCCATCGCCTACATCCGCAAGCTGAATCAGGCGAACTTCTCCTTGGGGGTCTTGATCCTTGCTTTCAATCCAGTCACCGTCGATGAAGAGCCCTCCCTCAAGAAGTTCGGCAAGACTCATGTCGGACAGAGTGCTCTCCGTCACTTGGTACCGTCACCTTCGATTAGGCGTTGCATGTCGCCGAGTTCATCGAGCGCCAACCGGAGCTCCTCCATCGCCTCTGTGATCAGCTCTTCCGGCTCGGGCAGATCATCAGGGTCGTCCTGCTCCTCGTCCCGGATCCATTTGAAGGCGTCGAGCTTGTAGTGACGGGCCTTCACCTCATCGATTGCGAACGCGCGCCAGCGACCATCCTTCGAATCCTTCTCGCTGCGCCTGCTGAGGCCGTTGGGATCGTCCCCGTAGCATTTCTCGAACTCGGCGAAGTGGTCTGCGGTGAGCGGGCGGCTCTTCTTCGTGATCTTCGGAACGTTGGACCGTCCGTCGTAGATCCAGGTGCTCTCGGTGGGCTTGCCCTTGGTGAAGAAGAGCACGTTGGTCTTCGTGCCCTCGGTGTATGGACTGAAGGTTCCGCGGGGCAGCCGAACAACGGTGTGCAGGTCGCAGTCCTCCATCAGCACTTCGAAGATCTCGCCCGCCTGGCTCGCGAAGAGCACATTGTCAGGAACAACGACTGCCGCTCGACCGCCAGGCTTGAGGATGGTGAGAACGTGCTGCAGGAAGTTCAACTGCTTGTTGCTTGACGAGACGACGAAGTCCTCGCGGTCCGGCGCCTGGTTCGCGCCTCTGGTGCCGAAAGGCGGGTTCGTGAGGACGACGTCGTATCGCTGGGCTGGCGGCGCTTCGTAGATCGAGTCGGTGTTGCTGATGCGCGGCTCGACTTGGTGGAGGTACAGGTTCATGAGCGCGAGGCGACGTGGCCGCTCGTCGATCTCTTGGCCGAAGTAGGTGGTGGTACGGATGCGCTTCGCCACGTCGCGCTCGAACGCTCCGCCGGTCTCCTTGAGCAGCCACTCGTAGGCAGCGACGAGAAACCCGCCCGTACCAACGGCGGGGTCGTCGATCGCGAAGGTCTTGGAAACGCGCGGGTCCGGCTTGATGCATCGAACCATCGTCTGGATGAGGAGTCGGGGCGTGAAGAACTGCCCTGCGCCCTTCTTGCCCTCGCTCGCCGCCTTCTCCAGCAGGCCCTCGAAGACTGCGGCCTTGACGTCCACGTCGAGAGATGTCCAGTCCGTCTCGTCGATGAGGCCGACGAGCCGCTTCAGGCTGGTGGGTTTGCGGATCTTGGCCTGCGAGCCGGAGAAGATGTCGCCCAGGATCCCGGGTTGCTTGCCAAGCTCAGCGAGCACCTTGTCATAGTGGTCAACGAGATCGCTACCGCTGTACTTGTCGAGTGTCGGCCAGTCGCAGGCGATCTCGATTGCCTTGTTGGTGTGGTCGTCGAGCGTCTTGTAGCTGGGAAGGTTGATGCTCCGCTCATCCGCCATCTTGAGGAAGAGCAGATAGGTGATCTGCTCGATGTAGTCGCCGTAGTTCACCCCGTCGTGACGAAGTGTGTGGCAGAAGCCCCAGATCTTGCCGACGACGTCTGTACTCATGCGGCTACGAGCTCCTTATTGACGGCGGCGAGCAGTTCGGAGAGTTGACCGCCGAAGACGCTGTCTGCGCGGCCCCAGCCACCGCGGTTCGCGAGGATCGGCACGTTGTCGAAGTCGTCGCGGTCGATGGTGAGGTTCTGGATCAGATGCTGGCGGATGTATTCCATCCACTTGGCTTGGTCGTCGGTCAGCGTGCGGCTGCTCCCGATGGCCGCGACCGCGGCGCTCACGCGTTCCTCGGCGGTGAGCAGCGGCGAACCCTCGACGGTCGCGCTCTTGACCATGGAGATGATGTCGATCAGCGCCTTGTGATGCTTCGCTTCGAACGCCTTGCGGAGGTTCGCTTCGGTGAAGCGCTGAGGAGCCTTCGTCAGCGTTTCACGCAGTTCCTTGAGCGCCTCGGTACTCCAGTCCTGGGGGCGAGAGAGCAGGATCTGCAGGGCTTCGATGTGCGTTCCGTTGTCGCGAACGAACCGTTCGAAGGCTTGCAGGTAGTCCTCGGGCTTGTACTCCTGGCCGTCTCCACCACGGATGAGCCATCCCGACTCGACGGTGTCGGTCACGGTGTGCGCGACGACGAAGGTCCGCGCCGGACGCTTGTAGTTGGCGAGCAGATCCTGGAACCCCTCATCGCGCAGGAGCTTCATCGCGTCGGTGAACGAATCCCGAAGGCGGGCCTTTAGCGTGGCCGCGTAACCCCCGAGATCACCGTCGGGGACGTAGGCTTCGAAGGCTTCCCGAGCTTCGCCCGCCATCTGCTTGTCGATGCGCTGCAGCCGTTTCACGAGCCGATTGATGCTGTACTCACGGTCGCGGTTCGCCCAGACGTCATCGATGACCTCGCCGATCGTCTTCGTGTCTGACGGAGGTGGCTCTGCGGTGATGTCCGTCGTGTTGCGGAAGTATTCGAGCAGGGTGCCATCGAAGCAGTCGAAGACCACGAAGTTGGCCTTGTCCTTGTACTTGTCCCCGAGGCGCGTACCACGGCCGAGCATCTGCTCGAAGAGGATCCGCGAGCGGACGGGACGCAGGAACACGATGAACTCCAGATCGGGGATGTCTACGCCGGTCGTCAGCATGTCCACCGACACGACGATCATGGGCTTCGGTCTGTTGCGGAACTCGCGGATGCGCTGCAAGGGGCGATCAGCGCGGCCGGTGATCTTGGCGACGAACGACTCCCCGCGACCGAAGACCTCGCGAGCCTGCTTCACGAGTTGGTCGGCGTGCGATGTGTGCGGCAGATCGTTCACGGCGAAGATCAGCGTCTTGGGGAAGCGCTTGTGCTCGGCTTCATGCTCATCGCAGTACCGCTTGATCTCTTCGAGGATCCGGCGGTTCGAGTCTGGTGCCGTGATGTTGCGTTCGATCTCCGTCGTGTCGAAGACGCGCTCATCCTCGAGGTAGTCGAACTGCTGTTGGCCCGATTCGGTGTCGATGTTGTCGATGGCCTCCCCCTCCTGGAGGAAGACCCCGTTCATCCGAACGTCCGATCTGAGGCGCACGACGTCGTAGTCAACGAGGAAGCCTTCTCGTACCGCACGCTCGTAGTCATACCTGTAGACCAGCTTCTCGAAGTAGGCCATGGTGTGCTGCGCGGGCGTCGCCGTCAGCCCAACCTTGATCGCATCGAAGTGGTCCAGGGTCTTCCGCCACGTTCCCGCCTCGCGCGATGAGTAACCGCGATGGCACTCGTCAGCGACGATGAGGTCGAAGGCGTGGATCGGGATGTCGAGTTGCTCGGCGTCGTCCTCGATCCCTTCCTCGTCCGTGAACACGGCGCCGCGGCCGAACAAGTTGATCGTCATGCGCTGGATCGTGCAGACATACACGAACGCCGAGCCTGGTTTCGGGGCGGTCAGATGCGTCTTCGGGAGGACCGTCACATCGAACTTGTCGTCGTCCCCGAAATCCTCGCGCTGGAAACGCTGCGAGTAGACCTCGTACAGACTGTCGAACTTCTTGCCCGGCTCTGGCTCGAAGCTCTTGAACGCCCGCACCGTCTGCGCAGCCAACGACTTGCGGTCGACCAGGAAGAGGACCCGGCGCGCAACCCCTGATTTCATGAGGCGATAGACCTCGTGCACGGTCATCAGGGTCTTGCCCGTGCCGGTTGCCATCGTTACGAGGAGTTTCCGATCGCCGCGAGCGACCGACCCCTCGATCGCTTCGCTGGCTTCGATCTGGTACGGCCGCATGAGGCCGTGCATGGGTAGAGCTTTCAGCTTGGAGAAATCAGCATCGAAATCACGCCCGAGCATCTCGTTAAGGGCGTCGCGTGAATGAAAGGCGCTCACGTCGCGCGAGCGATTCAGTTCGCGGCGTACGTCGTGAAACATGATCCGCTCGCCGTTCGTGGAATACAAGAACGGCACACCGAACTCGCCCTGGTGGCGCGGCTCCTGATGAAGACCCCGGGAGTAGCGCTCAGCTTGAGTGAGCACGCCCTGGGGACCCGCGGTCAGCTTCTTGGCCTCCGCGACCCCGATGATCCTTCCGTCATCGAGGAGGGCGTAGTCGGCCGGACCTGCCCCGGTCTCGAACTCCTCTACAGCGGCAGCGTTTCCGTATGAGGGCAGCCAGGGATCCGACGAGAACGGCACGACCCGCCAGCCGGCAGCCGCAAGCTGCGGGTCGATTCGTCGTTTCCTTGTCTCACGTTCAGATTCAGGGGTCATGCAGTTCCTCGTCAATGACCATCGCCATGCGCAAAGAGAGAATAGAGGCTTATGAGGACATCGAGGACGCTTGCAGATGGTTTGCCACCGAGGTTACTCGAACACCCGTTCGTCTACAAGAGCACGCCCAGTGTCCCGCCCTGGAGATACGGTGACGCTTGTGCTCGGCATCACTGTCTCGGACGGCATCGCTGGCGCGCTCATCGGAGCGAGTGCGGTGCTGCTCGCTGGCATCGTTGAGCGCCGGCGCTCCGTGCGACGGCAAGTCGCGATCGGCGCCAGCACTCAGTTACCCGTTCAACGCCGAAGCGCTGTGCTGATCGGAGACCTTGGGGTTCATGGGAGCGGGGTGTTCCGCAAGAGTATCTGGTATCACCTTATCGGCGTCCCGGAAATGCGGCGCCTGCAGCGCCAAAGCATGCGGCTTATCGCGGAGGCACGCTCGGACCTGGCAATGCTGAAGCCGGAGGCGGTTGTCCTTGACGCGGCAGACGAACTTCTCGAAGCAATAAGCGGTTTCATCGCTGTCGTGACGGCGGAAGGGACTCCTGCAGAAGGCGTGGTGAGCGAGTCGATCAAACGCGTATCGGCAGCTCGCCGTCAAACTCTCCTCGATGCCTCAGCGAAGAAGCGTCGGTGAAAGTGAGTTCTATGACGGACCGCGCGTCTGAGATCGCATACGCAACACTCCTCGCTGACGACCCGCCCGGGTGGGAACAGGTTCTCCATGAGTGGGCCGCGCGCTATCGCGAAGAGGTCCCCGGCGCGAATCTTCTCGTCGTCGACCTGGACTCATGGTCTTACCTGTTCCATCTCTCGGCACCCGACCCCGACGCGACCATCGCCGACCGAGTCGTGGCGGCGTGGGGAAAGAGCGCCCTGGCGCCAGCGCAGCGCGACCGCGCCCGCATGCGTAGCCACCCTCGTTCGGTGCGTGCGGATGACCACAAAGGTCACCTGATCGCGCATGCATCAGGTGGCGGGTACGACATCAACCTGACCAAGATGGATAGCGGCCTAAACACGGGTCGAACGCCGGAGGGCAAGAAGTTCCGGGCGATGGAACGCCACTGCGCGCAACACCCGGGAACCCCGTACTTCATTCGCTCGCTCTATGACGACGACTCCGATAGACCGACCGCCTTTGACGTGGGCGTGCGGGAGTCGGGCGGCTGGTGGATCGAAAGGTTTGCGAACGGCGAGTCGTAACCGAAGCGCGGCAGTCCCGCGCCACCTTGTTCTTTGCCTTGGGCGTCGGCTTGGGTTCGTCTGAGAGCGGATGCCGAATGCGGCCGGAACCCTCCACGTCCCCTTCGGAACCTGGACGCTCGGCCTGTCCCTCCGGGGCTAGGTCGAGACAAGAACGTACCGTGTGTCTGTCAAGCATCACCCGAAGCACGACACACTTTGGTGGGCGCTTTGGTGGACAGCTTTGGTGGGCGCGACAGGGATCGAACCTGTGACCTCTTCGGTGTGAACGAAGCGCTCTCCCGCTGAGCTACGCGCCCGAAAGGCTCCGCGAGTATAGCGCGCCTCCCGTCCGCAGTTCCGTGGGCCGCGAACAGGAAAAGCGCCGAATCAAGCAGTCGTCTTCAGTACCGCCTTCACCGCATCCATCCGTGTCACGTCTCCGGACCAGGTCGTTCGAACGAGCACCGACTTGGCCGTTCCGACCCCGGCCCCCGACCCCGGCGTAACCTCCAACCGTAGGATTCTCGCCTGCCCCGGAGTCAACATGCCGGTCGAGTACGTGCCGGCTGTGACCGACTGGGTCACTCCTACCGACGTCGTGTAGTAGTAGAAGCGAACCCGGTACCCGGAAGATCCACCTGTGTACGCCCGCACGGTGAACCTGTTGCGATAGTTCCCGTCGTTCTGGATGCGAATCCAAAAGACCTGCGTCCGGCCGCGCCTGCCCGAGACGGTCAGAGTCTGGCGACTGCCGTCGGTGCTGTACACGTTGTTTCCGATGAACCCCTTGCCGGGAATCCGAATCTGGTTATCGGGCCTCTGATCGCTGGCCTTAATCATGACCTTCGCAGTGGAGGCACAGCCGAGCGCCGCGCCACCGGCGAGGTTCTGGAGTTCCAGCCAAATGGTCTCGGCCGGCTCTTGATACCCGTCATCAATGATCGTCATGGTGACGGTCTGCGCGGTCGTGCCGCCGTCGGGGAAGGTCAGCGTCGTGGCTGGGTTTCCGAAGTCGCTCCCCACCGTCGCCGTTCCCCCAATCGCCGCGACGTCGACAGTAACGTCCCCAGCGGTGGGACCGGTGCGGACCACCTGCACCGGGACACTCCGGCCGCGCTCTCCGACCACGTACGAGGCCGGCTGGAACAGCACCAGTGGCGCCGCAGTGCCGTCGATCGCAGCTTCCCAATTCCACGTCCGCCAATCCGACACCGACGTCCCCACGGTAGCCTCGACCCAGGTGTTGGTGAGCCAGACCGATCCGTGCGCGCGCGCCGGATCGGCAACGGGGTCCGGCGTCGCACCCGAGTAGTCCCCCCAGCGGCACGGATCGACCACGGCGCAGCCGAAATCATCGTTGGACCCAGTCGATTGCTTGATCACGGTCCAGCTGGAAATCGGCTCGTCCCCGACCTTCGATGCCATCTGAATCGCCACGTACTCCGTCGCCGAGGACGTGTTGAACCCGACCACCATGCCATCCCCAAAGGAACGCTCCGAACCGTTCACCGCTCGGTCGGGAGCCACGGCCCCGTTGTAGACGTACAAAGCGGAATCCGAGATCGTCCCCGATTGGAACACGCCCGCCCCGACCGGATCCAACTCGTACCATCGCACGCGCGCGCCCGCTCCTCCATCAATCGTGTGCTGCGTCCACAACGACACGGTCGCGCACCCGCGACTTGGATTCACCGCTGACACAGCCTGGGTCAGGCGTCCGTCGAGCGTGTCGAGAACCTCCAAAGATCCGGCTTGTGGAGCATCGACGGGCGCCGAGTACGACGCCACCGCGATAGGCGTGGCGACCGTCTGGATGTCTGCCGTCCCGTCGGAAGCCCGAGTCACGGAGAAGAGATCAATCAAACCGGGGGGAGGATCCTGGTTCGGGGTGGCTACGACCCACCCCTGCGAGCTTGCGTCGGTCTGGTTCGCCGGGACCGGAGTCCACGCCGACGTGCCGCCGTCCGAGTCAAACAGCGCCTCGACCCCACCGGTCGGCGTCCCGGCCGCTTCACAGGTCACCCCGGCACTCGGCTTCTTCAACCATGCGAGGTCCGCTTCCAGAAACGTATCAGTCTCGTCGAAGGTGTTGGCGCCGATCAGCAGGAAGTCCTTGGTGTCCCCCAGCTTTGGGTAGTCCGGCAGGTCCAGTTCGAAGTCGAACGCGACCCACGAGCACCAGTCGGCCGCCGTGTTCGGCGAGTCTGTCGTGCTGAACCCGACCAGCAAGTAGTTCGACGAACCTCCCCCGCCCGCCGCGGACAGGTCCAAGATGACGTAGTAGAAGCGCGAGGTATCCGGGTCCCAAATCACCTGCGGATCGGACACCATGGATCCGGATCGATCGGCCAGATCAGTCAGGAGCCCGGAGTCCAGCGGGGTAGACAGATCCGCGCGATCGTAGATCGCGTACTTCGTGTTCACGAACTCCACGTACCGCGTCCTGCCGATCGCACCGGTCGAGTCCGACGGCGCATGCGTCGAATCGTAGATCCCCTCGGCCCCCGCCGAGACCGACGCCGACTTCCGACCCGATGTCACGGGCGCCCGAGGTGAACCGGGTCTGCTCTCTGAGTCCGCCGCAGCCTTTGCGCGTTCGTACGCGGACTGGTCGGGAACGAGGTATCCCTGACGCATAAGCCTCTCTCCGGCGGCCGTCGGAGGGCGGTCGAAGCGCTGAGGCGGTCGGTCGGGGGCGCGCGTGATGCGAACGGACGGCGCTATCGATCGGCGCGATGACGCCTCCGCAGCCGGCACGACCAACGTCGACAAGACAAGGGTGCAGCACGCCGCCGACAGAACCGAGAATCTCACGGAGCGCGCCACCTTTCATGACGGATCGGACGACAGAGCCCGTCATGGCCCACGCTATGTGATTCCCGGAGAAGCGGCCACCCGCGCGGCTCGTCACACGCACGCCGCGATCGACTCCGGAACGAACTTCTGGTGGGCGCGACAGGACTTGAACCTGTGACCTCTTGCGTGTCGAGCAAGCGCTCTAACCAAGCTGAGCTACGCGCCCCAGTGCGCCTCGGCGGTGCCGGGCACCGGCCGATGATACCAGGTGCGCGAGGTCCTTCCTCGCGCCCGGCCGCCGCCGTCAAGGATTGAAGTAGGAGTCCCGGCCCATGGCCTCGTACGCCGACAACGACCCAGCCGAGGAATCCGCGCGCCAGTCGGCTTCCTTCAGCACGTCGAACCACAGGAAGGCCTTGATCGCCGGGAACGAAGTCTTGATAGAAGAACTCGCTGCGGAGATCCAGGCGCCCTTGTCGCCGCCCTGCTCCACAGAACCGATCTCGCTGATCATGATCGGCTTTGATGGCGCGTAGTCCCGGTACACATCCGAGAAGAGCGTGGGGAAGGACTTCCAGGAAGACCAACTCCGCGTAGTGCCCCAGTTGTAGCCGTCAATTCCGACCCAATCGACGTAGGCGTCCCCGGGGTAGTAGTTGCGCCAGTTGTTCCACGAAACGTTCGGAACGCTCTCGTGGTTGGGAGCCCACACCCAGACGACGTTCGTCGCCCCCCGCGCCGCGAAGATGTCGTGAACGCGGCGCCACGCGGCGATGTACTTTGCCGGCCCGTTGTAGGTGCCTGAGTCGTTGTTGTGCGACCCATCCCACGCGTACCAGTCGCCGTTCATCTCCCAGGCGAACCGGAGGAACACCGGGGCTCCAAGCGCCTTTAGGGCATCGGCGCGCGCCGTGATTGTCCCGTCGTAGCTGCCGCCGGCTATGGCCGTCAGCGATGTTCCCATCCACGACACCAGCGGAATGCGACCGTTCGCGATGTCCCATTGCTCCAAACCACTCGGGAACGTTTGGCTGAAGCCGTAATAGTGCTGGTTGATCGCGATCTTGCGGCCGATCATCGACTCGAACGCCGTCACTTCGTCCATGGCAGCGCGATTGTCTACCCACCGATTGTCTGGATCGACATACGCACCGAACAGCGCGCCTGTCGAAGGCACAAGCGGAACTCCCGAGGGCGACGTCGTTGGGGTCGGGGTTGGGGTCGCTGAAGCCGTCGGGGTCGGAGAAGCCGTCGGGGTTGGGGTCGCTGAAGCCGTCAGGGTCGGCGTCGGGGTCGGAGAGGCCGTCGGAGTCGGACTTGACTTGGGCCTCACGCGCTTACCGCTGCCGGCGTACCGAGTCCTCGCCTCAAGGCTTGACCCGGACACCGCAACCACAACGGATCCAAGCAGCGCTACAACCAACGCCGAGGCGAGCCAGTGGCGAACACGCGTGCGCGACATCCAATAACCCCCGCTGAGAAAGTGCGTTCAGTGCCGAACCAGCGATCCATGACATCCGGCTGAGTCCGACGATGTGACTACTCAGTTCGGTCTATCGACTTGTGACTACGGGCTTTTGAATCGGGCACTAAATGCACGACGGCGCATTCGGCATTTCCCGCCCTCCCGAAACAACGCAGCCTCAGGCAAAACGTTCTGCAATTCGTCGGAGCGTTCTTCGGGCGAACACCAATAGGGGCCCCCAAAAGGAGCCCAGCCACGTCCCGGAAACAGAACCGAGTTCAGGCCGGCCAGAGCCGGCAACTCGCACAGCGAAGACGCGTGGATAAACGCGACCACAAAGCCGGGGCAGGGATGCTCAGTGTGAGACCGCCGCTCCACGCGGCCTTATCAGGAGAGCATCTGAAGAGGCCCGCCGAACAGAAGCTTTGTCCCGAAAACGCGCGCGCCAAGAACGCGCACAGAGAGGCGGCGCCCGGAATTGAACCGGGGTGGAGGGATTTGCAGTCCCTTGCCTAGCCACTCGGCCACACCGCCACAAAAAAGAACCGGACCGGGATTCCGTTCCGGCTCTCGAGCGGACGACGGGATTCGAACCCGCGACCCCGACCTTGGCAAGGTCGTGCTCTACCACTGAGCCACGTCCGCGTAGTCCCGCGATTGTACTCATCCGCGCGGTCCACCTTCAACACCCGGCCCATGGAGCAGGCTCCGGTCGGCGTGAGAGGAAGAACTTCAAACGGATTCCCGCGCGGGCGCAAGCTAGCGCGCGCCGCGTAGGGCCGACGATCTAGCGGCCGGTCGAGCCGAATCCTGCGGCTCCTCGCGCACTGTCGGGGAGTTCGGTCACTTCACGCACTCGGACGCTCTCGACGGGCTGGATCACCATTTGCGCAACGCGTTCCCCGCGCCGAATCTCACACGGCGCCTCCGGGTCCAAGTTGATCAGCAGAACCCGGATCTCACCGCGGTAACCGGCGTCGATCAAGCCCGGCGCGTTCACCAACGACAGCCCATGCCGGGCCGCCAGGCCCGAGCGCGGCAACACGAACCCCGCAAACCCCTCAGGGATCGCCACCGCGATCCCCGTCGGAACCGACGCGCGCTCTCCAGGCTTCAGAGTGACCCCCTCGGCTGCGCACAAGTCCAGACCGGCATCTCCCGGCTTCGCGTAGCAGGGCAGAGGTAACTCCGGATCAAGCCGCTGAACGAGCATCTCGGTCACGCGCTGCACCTCGGAATCAGGAACAGCCACTCGTAGAACCGCAGGATTCGCATACGTAACACGAACCTGCCGGCCGCATCTTCATGCCGCAGTTGTAACAAAGCGGCGCAGCGTCGAGCCGGATGGCCTCAGCGGCCTCCGCAATCCCCAGGCTTCCGTTCGACGCGGGCTCAGCCGGCAGCGGCGCCGCGTATGACGCTCCTACGGCCTCTCTGCGCTCGTCGGTCGTTTGAATCCCGAGGCGCGCGCGCGAATCCGGATCGAGGAAGTCGATCGCGAGCCGCCGGAACACGTAGTCCACAATGCTGGATGCGAAACGAACGTCGGCGTCGTCTGTCATTCCGCTCGGTTCGAACCGCATGTTCATCAGCTTGGCCGTGTACGCCTCCAGCGGAACCCCGTACTGCAGCCCGATCGAAACGGCGATCGCCAGCGCATCCATGACCCCGGCCAAGGTGGAACCCTGCTTGGACACCTTCAGGAAGATCTCTCCCAAGCCGTCGTCCGGATAGCAACCGGCCGTGATGTAGCCCTCTGCATCGGCGACCCTGAAGGAGATCGTGCGCGACGGACGGCTCTTCGGAAGACGGTGTCGCTGCGGCTTACCGGTCGCAATCACCGCGGGATCCGGTGCCTTCTCGACCTTCTTCTTGTCCGCCGACAGCGGCTGGGCAACCTTGCAGTTGTCGCGGTAAAGGGCCAGCGCCTTCAGCCCTAGGCGCCAGCTTTCCGTCAGCAACTCCTCGACCTCGTCGACGGTTGCGTGCTCGGGCATGTTGACGGTCTTGGAGATCGCGCCGGAAATGAACGGCTGCACGGCGGCCATCATCTTGACATGACCGAAATAGTGGATCGGCCTGTCCCCCATTGCGCAATCGAAGACCGCAACATGCTCGGGACGCACGGCCGGAGCGCCGTCAACCGTGTTGTGCTCGGCAATGTGCGCCACGATCTTGCCTACCTGCTCTTTGTCGTAGCCCAGACGACGCAGCGCGCGCGGAACCGTTTGGTTGACGATCTTCATCGTCCCACCGCCGACCAACTTCTTCGTCTTTACCAAGGCAAGATCGGGCTCGATCCCGGTCGTGTCGCAGTCCATCATCAGGCCGATCGTTCCCGTTGGAGCAAGCACCGACGTCTGAGCGTTGCGATATCCGAACTCCTCGCCGAGAGCAATCGCCTCATCCCACGCCGACCGTGCGGCCTGCACAAGCTCTTCGGGGACCAACTCGGGATCGATCGCATCGACGGCCGCTCGGTGTTTGCGGATGACGCCGAGCATCGGCTCCCGGTTCACGGCAAACCCGGCGTGCGGACTCATCTTCTCTGCGAACCTCGCCGAATCCCGATACGCCCAGCCCGTCATCAGCGCCGTGATCGCAGCAGCCCAGGCACGCCCGCCGTCCGAGTCGTAGGGCAGCCCGCGCGCCATCAGCAGCGCGCCAAGATTCGCGAACCCGATCCCCAACTCGCGGAAGTTCTTAGCGTTCTGCTCAATCCGCAGCGTCGGGTACGAGGAGTTCCCGACGATGATCTCCTGGGCCAGAAACACAACATCGATCGCTTGGCGAAACGCCTGGATATCGAAGTTCATGTCCTCGTCGACGAACTTCATCAGGTTCAGCGACGCCAGGTTGCACGCAGAGTTGTCCAGGTGCATGTACTCCGAGCACGGGTTCGACGCGTTGATCCTTCCGGTGTTCGGAGAGGTGTGCCAGGCGTTGATCGTCGTGTCGTACTGCACTCCGGGATCCGCGCACTCCCACGCAGCCTGCGCGAGTTGTCGCATCAGGTCCCGGGCGCGCAGTACCTCTACCGCTTCTCCCGTCGCGACTGCACGTAGCGCCCAGTCGCGATCCTCGACGTAGGCCATCATGAAGTCGTCGGTGAGGCGAACGGAGTTGTTCGCGTTCTGATACTGAATCGAATAGGCGTCGCGGCCGTCGAGGTCCATGTCGAACCCGCCGTCGCGCAACACGCGCGCCTTCTGCTCCTCGCGCGCCTTGCACCAGATGAAATCGATCACATCGGGATGATCGATGTTGAGCACGACCATCTTGGCGGCCCGACGCGTCTTCCCGCCGCTCTTGATCGTGCCTGCCGACGCGTCGGCGCCGCGCATGAACGACACCGGCCCACTCGCCTCGCCGCCCGACGAAAGGCGCTCCTTCGAGGAGCGAATCGTCGACAGGTTAACTCCCGATCCGGAGCCACCCTTGAAAATCGTGCCTTCCTCGACGTACCAATTAAGGATCGAACTCATCGTGTCGTCGACGGCCAGAATGAAACACGCCGAGCACTGCGGGTCCCTCTCCGACCCGACGTTGAACCACACCGGCGAGTTGAACGACGCCTTCTGCGTGACCAGGATGTGCTTGAGTTCATCGGTCCACGCTTGACGCGACTCATCGTCGGCGAAGTAGCCGTCCTTCCATCCCCACGATGCGATCGTGTCGACGACGCGATCGATCAACTGACGAACGGAGCGCTCACGTTGCGGTGTCCCCAGAGGTCCGCGGAAATACTTCTGGGCAACGATGTTCGTTGCGTTCTGGGACCACGACACCGGGAACTCCACGTCGCGCTGCTCGAAGGCGTTGCCGCCATCCTTGTAGTTGGGGATGACGGCGTCACGGGTCTCCCACAAAACATCGTCGTAGGGATGCGCGCCTGCCTTAGTGAAATGGCGCTGCACCGTTAGCCCGGTTGTCCCCGTCGTCATGTCCCGCTCCGTCTTCGCCACTACGCTTCCTCCTCGGGTTCTCCGTTGCTTCGTGACGTGACCGCCGCTCTGCGTGCATCCTCCGACCCGGCCTCGGCCTGTCCTGCCTTCGGTGGAGTCCTCTTCTGGAGCATCTGGCCGACCTCGCGTTCGAAATCGGTCAGTTCCTGGAAGTCTCGGTACACAGACGCAAAACGAACGTACGCCACCTCATCCAGTTCGCGGATCCGGTCGAGCACAGCCAGACCGATCTCCTGCGATGCGACAAATGGACTTCCGCTCGCTCGGACGACATCTTCGATCTCGTCTGCCACGCGGTCGATGTCCTGCTCGCCCACCGGGCGGTTCACGCACGCCTTCTGGATGCCGGAGATGATCTTGTCGCGGGAAAACGGCACACGCTCGCCCGATCGCTTGACGACCTGAAGCCCTGAGGGCTCAGCTCGCTCAAACGTGGTAAAGCGTCTGCCGCACTCCCCGCACTCCCTGCGTCTCCGGATCGCTGCCCCGTCCTCGGCCAGGCGCGAGTCAATCACTCGGTCTTCGAGGCTCTTGCAGTACGGACAGCGCATCGCACCCTCTGGCGAGCCTGCGGCTCCCCGGTCTCCACGCCTCCGACACCCAATATCCTGGGCTGAGCATCGGCGACACCACAACATCTTGTGGTGCGCGGAACATACCACTCGCCGCACCGCGTTTCAAGGAGTCGGAGGGCATTCCCGGCTAAGTCAGCGGCACCCCTGCTCAGCGAGCCGGGATCTTCAGGACTTGCCCGGGACGAAGGGTCCCGCCGGTCAGTCGGTTCGCCCGCCGAATCTCATAGACGGCGCGACGTCGATCCCCCGGGATTCTAGACGCGATACCCCATAGCGTGTCCCCGGGGCGGACCACGTAGGTCGCCTCAGCCGGCGCATGCACCTGGCGCGCGCCCACAACCCGCGCGCCGGGTAACACCAGCATCGCGGCGGTGGCTAGAACTATCATCAGTCGTCTCATACGAACACCCGTTCGGGACGTTACCGAACGTCTGTTCGTCTGTCAAGATCGAACACATGTTTGATTTCCCGAACCTCGCGTGGTAGTTTCGCCCAGGTCGACGTTTCGAGGAGGTGTCCGGTGCGGGACCTGACCAAGCGCCAGCGCGCAATTGTGGATTTCATCATGACGACCCACAGGGAGCGCGGGTATCCACCCACCGTTCGTGAGATCGGCGACGCCGTCGGCCTGCAATCCCCGTCCAGCGTCCACGCCCAGATCTCCACGCTCGTCGAGCGCGGCTATCTTCGAAAAGACCCGACGCGCCCGCGCGCGCTGGTCGTGCGCAAGGACGAGGACGGCATTCCTGTTACGCGACGTGCCATGCACGATGTTCCGGTTCTTGGGCGGATCGCGGCGGGAGCCCCTCTGCTCGCCGCGGAGAACCTGGAGGAAACCCTGCCGCTGCCCGAGGACCTCGTTGGGTCCGGAACCCTGTTTGCCTTGCGGGTCA
Organism: Actinomycetota bacterium; assembly: GCA_041658565.1. Lineage (NCBI taxonomy): Bacteria > Bacillati > Actinomycetota > Actinomycetota bacterium. The sequence continues at coordinate 51,277 of JBAZZY010000013.1, forward strand.
AAGGCGATTCGATGATCAACGCCGGCATCCTCGAAGGCGACCTGGTCATCGTGCGCGAACAGCCGGTCGCCGAAGACGGCGAGATCGTCGCCGCGTTGATCGACGGCGAGGAAGCGACGGTCAAACGGTTACGACGCGCCGACGGATCGGTTCGCCTGGAGGCAGAGAACCCCGCCTACGCCCCCATCGTCGCCGACGACGTGCGCATCTTGGGCAAAGTCGTCAGCGTCATGCGCCGCCTGTAACCTCCGGCGCACGAAAGCCCTCGAGCTTGCCGGCCTCGTCCGGCCGGAGGCGCGCGCGCACCAAGGTCCCATCACCGCGATGCTCCTGCGATAGCACCGCTCCTGAGGAGTGCAAGGCCGACAGCAGGTCCCCACGCTCGTAGGGGATCAACAAGTCCACGTCGATCTCCGGGACCGGCACTCGGGCGACGAGAGCCGCAAGCAGTTCGGCCGTCCCCTCGCCCGTTGCCGCTGAGACCAACACGGCATTCCGGAAGACCCGACCGAGCATGCTTCGTCCAGCCGCGTCCAACAAGTCGATCTTGTTCACGACGAGCAACTCGGGGACTGCCGCAGAACCGATTTCACCGAGCACCTCGCGCACGGAGGCGTACTGATGCTCCGGCACCTCGGCGGATCCGTCCACGACGTGGACGATCAAGTCGGCACGGACGGTTTCCTCCAGCGTGGATCGAAAAGCCTCCACCAGGGCGTGGGGCAACTTGCGCACGAACCCGACGGTATCGGTCAGCGTGATCGTCCTGCCGTCGGGCAAGTGCAGTCGACGCGTCGTCGGATCCAGCGTCGAGAACAACTGGTCTTGCACGAGCACGCCGGCGTCCGTGAGCGCGTTTAGGATCGTCGACTTGCCCGCGTTCGTATACCCAACCAGGGCGACCGAGGGGATCCGGCTGCGCTCCCGCTCAGCCCGCTTCACCTCCCGCACTCGGGCGACGGTCTTGAGGTCCTTCTTCACCTTCGTGATGCGCGTCTTAATGCGGCGACGATCGACTTCGATCTTGGTCTCGCCGGGCCCGCGCGTACCGATCCCGCCGCCGAGCCGCGACATGGATTCGCCCCAGCCGCGCAATCGCGGCAGCAAGTACTGCAATTGCGCAAGCTCAACTTGCAGCTTGCCTTCGGACGAATGGGCGTGCTGCGCAAAGATGTCGAGGATCAGGGCAGTTCGGTCGATCACCTTGCAGCCGCAGATCTCTTCGAGGTTTCGCAGTTGTCCGGGGGACAGCTCTTCGTCCACGATGACCGTGTCTGCGCCTTGCCCGCGGACCGTGTCGCGCACCTCCCCCGCCTTCCCTTTGCCGAGGAACGTCGCGGAATCCGGTCGGTCTCGGCGCTGCACCAGCGTCCCGACGATCGCCGCCCCGGCGGTCTCGGCTAGCCGGGCCAACTCCGCGAGCGACTCCTCCGCTCGACCTCCGACGCCGATCGACAGACCGACCAGCACCGCGCGCTCAAGTTGAAGTTCCTGGAGTTCCGGAGGCAGCTCGGTGATGCGTCGCCGCTCGGATGCCCTGAGCTTGCCTACCGGGCGAGTGCCGTCCGTATCCGTTCCAATCCCTCCTCTAGTCGCTCGTCGGGCACGGTGAGCGATACTCGGATGTACCCCTCGCCTGAGGCGCCATAACCGCGGCCGGGAGGGACAACGACCCCCGCCTTCTCAAGAAGCAATGTCGCGAATGACGCGGAATTGTGCCCGTCCGGGACGGGAAGCCAGACGAACACCGACCCCCGCGGCGGCCGAACATCCCACCCCGCATCTCCGAACGCCTTCATAACCAGATCGCGGCGACGCTGGTAGAGCGCGCGCAGGTCCTCGAGGAACTCCTGCGGCCCCTGGAGCGCCGCAATCCCCGCGCGCTGGACGGCGTTGAAGATCCCGGAGTCGATGTTGGTCTTGACTCGCCCAAGCGCCTCGACTGCGATCGGGCTGCCGACGGCCATGCCGATTCGCCAGCCCGTCATGTTGTAGGTCTTAGACAAGGAGTGGAACTCGATAGCGACGTCTTTCGCCCCGGGGATCTCGAGAATCGAAGGTGCGCGAAACCCATCGAAGGTGATCTCCGAATACGCGTTGTCGTATGCCAGGAGCAATCCGTGCGCGCGCGCGAAGTCCACGGCGCGCGCCAAGTCGGCGTGCGTAGCAACCGCGGCCGTCGGGTTCCCGGGGTAGTTCAGCCACAAGATCTTGGCCGAGGAAGGAACGGCGATCGTGTCCCAGTCCGGGATGAAGTCGTTCTCCGCTCTCAGCGGAAACGACACCGCTGATCCCCCCGCCAGCAACGTGCCGATCTCGTACACCGGGTAAGCCGGGTCGGGCACAAGCGCGACATCGCCGGGATCGATCACCGCCAGGGCCAGATGAGCAATTCCCTCCTTGCTCCCAATCAGCGGCTGAATCTCGGTATCCGGATCGAGGGAAACACCAAAACGGCGGGCGTACCACGCAGCGACCGCGCGCCGGAACTCGGGCATGCCGTAGTAACTCGGGTACTGGTGCGTGCTCGGGTCGGTGACCGCCTCCTGCATGGCCGCCACGATGTGCGGCGGCGTCGGCGTGTCCGGGTCACCTACTCCCAGGCTGATCACGTCCACTCCGGCCGCGCGCTTTTCCGAGATCTTGCGATCGATCTCGGCAAACAGATACGGCGGGAGGGTCTCAATCCTTCCTGCAAGTCTCACTCGTTCATCCCTTCGTCGATTCAATGAGCGCGCTCATCAGCCGCGAGTGCAGCGATCCCTCGAACACCTCTTCGGCGGGACCGGTCATGTAGACGTGGTCATCCCCGGACCACTCAATCGCGAGCGTGCCGCCGCGAAGGTGCACCAGCACATCTCTGCTCGTCTTGCCCCGCAGGCACGAGGCCACCGCAGTCGCGCACGCCCCGGTGCCGCAAGCAAGGGTCTCGCCGACGCCGCGCTCCCAAACGCGCACCCGGACTTCGCCCGAGTTCACTACCTCGGCGAACTCCACGTTGGTCCGCGCGGGGAACGCATCCATGTGTTCGATCGCCGGTCCGAGCACATCGAACGCAACGGCACTCAGGTCATCGACGAACACAATGCAATGCGGGTTCCCCATCGACACGCACGCTGCGTCGAGCGCGGTGCCCGCCACCTCGATCGGCTCGTGCAGGGGGTCCCCTTCTCCGGTCATCGGGATCTGTGCGCGCGCCAGAATCGGCGGCCCCATGTCCACGCGCACGCGTCGCACTGAGTGTGTCTCATCGCGAAACACCGTCAGGTGCTTGACTCCACCGCGCGTCGCGACGCTGAACTCATCTCGATCCACCATCGCTCGGTCGGCGACGTACTTCGCGAGGCAGCGGATTCCGTTGCCGCACATCTCGGCCGGACGCCCGTCGGCGTTGTAGTAGTCCATAAAGAAATCGGCACCGTCTGTGTGCGTGATGCGGATGAGACCGTCGGCCCCTACTCCGAAGTGGCGATCGCACACGCCGGCGATGAACGCCGCATTCAGCGGCCGTTCGTCCGACAAGTCCTCGATCAGCACGAAATCGTTTCCGGCTCCGTGCGACTTCACGAACTTCATGCGCCGTTCTCCCCCTGCATTTCCCGCTCGTAGTATGCCCTGACTTCCCCAGACGCGTGCTCGAGATCGACCGCATCGAACCACCTGATCCGGGGATCACGTCGAAACCAAGAATTCTGGCGGCGAGCCAGGCGCTTGGTCGCTCGCACGACGTCTTCGACGAATTCGTCCGCCGACGTCACTCCGTCAAGATGCGCTAGGGCTTGCGGATATGCAACCGCCCGGGAAGCCGTGAGAGACCCCCGGTATCCGCGTGCCACCAGGCCTCGAACTTCCTCCAAGAACCCCTGGGACAGCATCGCGCGCAGCCGCGCACGTATGCGCACATCCAGGACGTCGGCCTCGACATGAAGCCCGGCGACGGGGATCGGGCGAAAACGGCTCCATTCGCCCCGGAAATCGGAGAAGCGACGGCCGGTCAGCTCGATTACCTCCAGCGCGCGCACCACCCGCCGTCGATTGGCCGCGTCCACGAATCCGGCCGCGGCAGGATCCTCGACCGCCAGGCGCGAAGCGAGCACCTCGAGCGACTCCGCTTCGAGGCGCTCGCGCACAGCCGGATCGGTCGGCGGAAACGACAGATCGTCGACAACGGCTCGGAAGTACAGACCCGACCCCCCAACCACGAGCGCGCGCCGGCCCCGAACCTGCAAGTCGGCCAGAACTCCGCGTGCCTGCCGTTGGAACTCCGCGACGCTGAATGCCTGAGCGGGATCGGCGATGTCCAGCAGATGATGCCGGACGCGCGCGCGCGCTTCTCGATCCGGTTTCGCCGTGCCCACGTCCATCTCGCGATAGACCGTCATCGAATCGGCACACACGACCTCGGCGCCCAGCGCCGCAGCGATCCCCGTCGCGATGTGCGTCTTACCCGAAGCGGTGGGACCAACCAGCGCGAGAAGTTGGGTCACGTCTTCACGCCGTCGAGGTGATGCGGATGTGCGCCGACAATACGCGTCGTCACAAACTCGCCCGCGACGGGGCCGTCGGCGGCAATGTGCACGATCTTGTTCGTGCGCGAGCGTGCGGTCAACCTCTCAGCGTCTTTCCTGGAGAGGCCCTCAACCAGCACTTCAACCTCGCGACCGACCGCTTCCTGGTTGCGCTCGAACGAGATTCGCTCCTGCGTCCGGACCAACCGTGCGAAACGCTCGGCGACGACCTCGGCTGCGACGGCCGGCTCCATCGCCGCCGCCATCGTGCCCGGGCGAGGCGAGTACTGAAACGTATACGCCGAATCGAACCGAGCAGCCTCGACAACTCGCATCGTCTGCTCAAAGTCCTCGTCGGACTCCCCAGGAAAGCCTACGATGACATCGGTGGAGACTGCGATTCCCGGAATCGCGACGCGAATCCGCTCAAGCCACCGCAGGAAGATCTCGGCGCGATATGAGCGCCGCATCGCGCGCAGGACGGCGTTCGATCCCGATTGCAGCGGGAAGTGAATGTGCTCACACACCACAGGCGACGATGCCATCGCGTCCACGACGTCGTCGGTGAAGTCATTTGGATGCGGGCTCGCGAAACGAACCCGGCGCAAACCGGCCACCGATCCCGTCGCACGAAGCAAGTCGGCGAACAGCGTCCGGCCGGCGATGTCGCGACCATACGTGTTGACGTTCTGACCGAGCAACGTCACCTCCGCGACACCTGCATCCGCCAGGCGGTGAAGCTCCTCCAGAACTTCCTCCATCGGGCGCGACACCTGCCGGCCGCGCACCGACGGCACAATGCAGAAACTGCAGGAGTTGTCGCAGCCGACGCTCACCGACACCCAGGCGTGAAACGGTTGAGCGCGCCGGGCCGGCAGGGCGGACGCGTACGTTTCGGTTTGCTCCCGAAACTCGAACGCTGACACGCCGGAACCCTCACGCTCTGCAAGCAAGCGTGGAAGATCCGCAAGCGCGAACGTCCCGAACGCCACGTCAACCCAAGGCGCCTTCTCGAGCAGCAGCGTCTTGTCCTTTTGGGCCTGGCAGCCGCCGACGGCCACGCGCACATCGGGTCGTCGGTCCTTGAGGGCCTTCACCTGCCCAAGAGCCCCGTACAACCGGTTATCGGCGTTCTCGCGGACAGCGCAAGTGTTGAACACAACCAGGTCCGCATCCGCAGCCGAATCCGCGCGCAAATACCCGTGCAACTCGAGAACTCCGGCGATTCGCTCGGAGTCATGCTCGTTCATCTGGCACCCGAAGGTGCGAACGAAGTAGGTCTTGGGCACACGCCAATCGTACCCGGCTGCGACCCGGCCGGGTCGCGTACCCGCTAGGCCGGAAGAGGGTCTTCGAGCGACGTCCGCGACCCGACGACCAACCCCCAGGAGTGGTCCGAGATCGTCAGGCGTATGGCGGTTCGACTCTCGCCATCGATGTCTACGTCGTGAAATGCGGGTACGCAGATTGGCGAAAGCCCGTCCTCTTCGGTGAACGACCGAGCAATGGCGACAGCCTTAACCGCTTGGTTAAGGGCCCCCGCACCGATGACCTGGATGCACACCGGGCGACCTTCCCGCAGAATGCCGGCGATTGCTCCGGCGACAGCGTTGGGACTTGATTTCGCCGACACCTTCAGAATATCCATGTACCCACACCACCCGCGATGCCTTCACGGCATCTCGTGCACGATCGGGCGGTCCCCCTAAATCGTAGGATAACCCCACTTTAGGATCCTGCCAACAGCAGCGTCGCAATGGAAAGGCCTGGATCGAGCTGTGGCGCGTGGCTTTCGGCGCTCACATCCCCGGATCAGAGTGCTTAGTCAATGCCACACAATTCCCGCCAATGACGTCGCCCAGAATTCCGGACGTTCGGTCACTTTGCGAACTCGCTGGCCCGGGTCTCGCGGACCACGGTGATCTTGATCTGGCCGGGGTACTGCAACTCCGCCTCAATGCGCTTGGCGATGTCCCGTGCCAAAACTTGGCACGTCACGTCGTCCACCTCCAGGGGTTTGACGATGACGCGTACTTCTCGTCCCGCTTGCATGGCGAACGTCTTCTCGACCCCCGGGTAGGACGTCGCAATCTCCTCGAGCTTCTCAAGACGCTTCACGTAGACTTCCAGTGTTTCCCTGCGCGCGCCCGGCCGGCCACCGGAGATATGATCCGCGGTCTGCGCCAGGACGGCATACAGCGTGCGCTGTTCTACCTCTCCGTGATGCGACTCGACGGCGTGAACTACTTCCGCCGGTTCCTTGAGCCGACGGGCGAGTTCGGCCCCGATCAGCGCGTGCGACCCCTCGACCTCGTGCGTCACCGCCTTGCCGATGTCGTGCAAGAGGCCGCACCGCTTCAGCAGACGGATCTCGTCACGGCTCATTCCGAGTTCGGCGCCGATCATGCCGGCGATGTGCGCCGTCTCCACAAGATGCTTCAAGACATTCTGACCGTACGAGGTCCGGTACTGCAGGCGCCCAAGTACTCGAATCAACTCGGGATGCATGTCGGTCACTCCAACGTCGAGAACCGCTTCCTCCCCGGCTCGCCGGATCTGATCCTCTACTTCGGAGCGGGACCGCTCGGCCATCTCCTCGATTCTCGCAGGGTGAATCCGCCCGTCCGACACCAGCTTCTCCAACGTCAAGCGGCCGATTTCACGACGTACGGGGTCAAAACAGGACAACAGCACCGCGTCGGGCGTGTCGTCGATGATGATGTTCACGCCGGTAGCCGCCTCGAAGGTTCGAATGTTGCGGCCTTCCCTGCCGATGATCCGCCCTTTCATTTCCTCGTTCGGGATGGGCAGGACCGACACACTCGACTCCGTCGTCGCGTCGCTCGCGACCCGCTGGATGGCCACCGTCACGATCCGCCGGGCGCGTTCCTCAGCTTCCTCGCGAGCCTTGGTCTCGATGTTGCGCACAAGCGTCATCGACTCCCGTTTGGCGTCGTCCTCCAAGCGCTTCATCAGCGCAGCCTTGGCATCGGCGCTCGACATCCCGGCAACTCGCTGCAAGGCTCGCTCGACCTCAGCGCGCTCCCGCTCAAGGGCCCCGCGCTCTCCGGCCAACTCCCGCTCACGGACCTCTGCCGCCTTGGCGGCCTGGGCGCCTTGCTCTTCGCGCTCGGCGATGTGCTCCTCGCGTCGCTCGAGCTGTTCCTCTCGCTGAGAGATTCGGCTCTCCCGCCGGTCCGTGTCGGAGCGACGAGACCTCAGCTCCTCTTCCGCCTCTTGCCTCAAGCCCAGGATCTTGTTCTGAGCCTCAAGAAGAAGCTCCCGCGCGCGCGTTCCCGCCTCGCGCTCGGCTTCCCCAAGTAACTCTTCAGCTCTGGCCTCGGCAGAGCCGAGCGCCGCCTTTGCCTGGCGCTGTCGAACGACGTACCCGACGGCGCCCCCGATCAACAAGCCAAGCAGGAGGCCGATGGCGAACAACATGGTCGTTCCACTCCTTCTCCCCTCGGCAAGCGCGAAGCCACGCTTGCCGAGCCGCAAACAAAGAAAAGCCGAGCATGCTCGGCGAAGTGGCAACGGACCGCGCGCCGGTTGCGAAACAGAAACCAGACCCTAGGGCCCGGGATCCCTTCGCAATTCCTCCATCGCGCGTTCTACCCCTACGGTCTCAAAAAGCCTCTGGGCAAGTTGACCACGATCGGTCGAGCAGGGAGATCGTACGGCCCCGCCGAATTGGCGGTCAAGGAATCCCCTCCTCCTCCACGTCGGAAGCCGTCTCCGCGGCGACTTCCAACGCCACGCTGCGACAGACATCAGCGTCGTACCCTCGCCGCGCGAGCAGTCCCGCAAGGCGCCGGATTCGCGCCTGTGACGCGAGGCCGGCCATCTTGCGCGCCTGACGCAACGCCACCGCGCGCGCGCGCTCACGCTCGTCCTCAGGATCCTGCGCTTCAGTGGCGGCCTCAGCCAACTCGCGACTCAGGCCACGCCCCAAAAGCTCGGACCTGGTACGACGCGACGACCAACCGCGCGCGCCTCCGACGTCCTGTGCGAACCGCTCCGCAAATCGGACATCGCTCTGCAGCCCTGCCGACGCTACCCGCTCCAACGTCTCTTCCACCACGGCCGGATCAAACCCCCGCGTGCGCAATCGCGCGCGCAGCTCGGCCGCCGAGCGCTCACGCACCGCCAGTAGCCGCAGGGCCGACTCACGCGCCGCCACGATCTGCTCTGGATGGGACTGGGACATGGCCGACGGAGCCGGTCGCCCGGCTCCGTCGCTGCCCGAAGGCCTCCGGCCCATCGCCCCGAAGCCCCTACTCCACGACGTCGGCTTCGACCTCGTCGGTCACTTCGGCCGGCACCAGGCCGAGCCCGTCGCGGATCCGCTTCTCGATGTCCAGAGACATGTCGGGATTCTCGATCAAGAACTGACGGGCGTTCTCCCGTCCTTGTCCGATCTGCTGACCCTCGTAGGTAAACCAAGCACCGGACTTCTTGATGAAGCCCTGCTCGACTCCGACATCCAGCAACGAGCCTTCCCGAGAGACGCCCTTGCCCCACATGATGTCGAACTCGGCAACCTTGAACGGCGGTGCAACCTTGTTCTTGACGATCTTGGCCCGGACCCTGCTCCCGACCATTTCCTGGCCGTCCTTCAAGTTCTCGATCCGGCGGATGTCGATGCGAACCGACGCATAGAACTTCAAGGCTCGTCCTCCCGGCGTGGTTTCCGGGCTTCCGAACATAACCCCGATCTTCTCGCGAAGCTGGTTGATGAAGATCACAGTGGTGCGGGACTTGCTCATGTTGCCGGTCAACTTGCGTAGGGCCTGTGACATCAACCGAGCCTGCAGGCCGACGTGCGAGTCCCCCATATCGCCTTCGATCTCCGCGCGAGGGACTAGTGCCGCAACCGAGTCAATGACGATCACGTCGATCGCCCCTGAGCGCACGAGCGTGTCCGTAATCTCCAATGCCTGCTCTCCCGTGTCGGGCTGAGAGATAAGCAGCTCGTCGAGATTCAGACCCAGATTGGCCGCGTATGTCGGGTCGAACGCGTGCTCGGCATCCACGAACGCGGCGATGCCTCCGGCGCGCTGCGCTTCCGCCATGACGTGCATTGCCAGCGTCGTCTTCCCGCTGGACTCGGCCCCGAATACCTCTACGACCCTGCCGCGGGGGATCCCGCCGATGCCCAGGGCGAGATCCAATGCGAGCGAGCCCGTCGGAATCGCGCTCACGTGCTGATGCTCGTGCTCGCCCATTCGCATAATCGAGCCCTTGCCGAAGTTCTTCTCGATCTGGGAAAGGGCAATCTCCAAAGCCTTCTCGCGATCCACCGACGCGCTCCCTTCTGTCTTCTTCCCTCGACGCTCTTGCATTGCCCAAGCCCCCCGACGTCCTCGAGTATAGGTTCCGGCCCGGACAGAATTACATCCCTGTCACACACCGATCGACCGGCAACCTACTCGAACAGATGTTCGGGGTCAACCACTATCGAAAACCTACGCCTACAGATCGGCCGCGTCACGTCCGGGAAGACCGGGAAAGGGTCCCCACTCGTCACGAGGCGGCCTAACGCGACGACGGAACGAACGGGAAGGTGGCCAGAGTCCCGTAGCGAGGCGCACCGCCCCCCAGGCGACTCTCAAACAGCACCACGCGATTCACGATGAACCCCAAGGGGGCCACTCGATGCCCCGACAGGTCGACGGCCTGCGGCCTGGACAAGCGCCCGAGGGTGACGTGGGGGCGGAACGGCTTGGACTCGCCCGAGGCAAATGCTTGGAGGTTTCCAATCACAGACTCGGCCAGCGACCGCAATCCGCCGGCCTGGTCCGACAAACCCGCCCACAGGACTCGCGCGCGCCGCTCCGACGGGAACGCGCCGAGTCGATCGAGAGAGACCGGGAAGTCCTCCATCGACTCAACGGCATCCGCAACCGCGCGCGACACCACGGCCACCTCGGAGTCCTCCACCGAGCCCAAGAAAGAAAGGGTCAGGTGAAGATTGTCGCGCGGCACCCAGCGTGCCTCCGGCGCGAGATCCTCGAGCCCGGCCCGCGCGCGCCATAGCTCGTCCTTCACGTCGGACGGCAATTCCACCGCAACAAACAGCCGGGCTACGACTCCTCCTCCAGCAGGGAGAGACGAACCAGGTTCAGGGCCGCGGTCGTCGCAAGCGTCCGGATCATCGAACGATCACCGGGCACCCTGATCTCCCGCACGATGCTTCCCGCCGGACCCACAACGGCGATCACCACGGTCCCGACCGGCCGACCCTGCTCCTGGGGACCGGCAACCCCGGTGACCGCGACCGCCACGTCGCACGCCAGCCGCGCGCGCGCGCCCTCGGCCATAGCCAGCGCTACCGGCGCACTCACCGGTCCGTTCTCGGCCAGCACCGGGTTCGCGACGCCCAGCACCGCTTCCTTCACCTCCGAGCCGTACGCAACCACGGCCCCGCAAAACCACCGTGACGCCCCCGGTACAGAAACCAGGCGACTGCTGAGCAGGCCGCCGGTCACCGATTCCGCGCATCCCAGCGTCCAGCCGCGCGCCAGGAGCATCTCCGCAACAACCGACTCCAGCGTGACGTCGCCGGACCCAACCACCGCGCGCCCGAGTGTCTCTCGAACCGCCGACTCCGCCGCGCCCAACCTCTCATCCACATCGCCTTCGCTTTGCGCCTTCGCCGTCAGGCGCACTCGCACTTCGCCGCCGGCGGCCAGAAAGGCCATCGTCACGCCATCGCCGAGGGAATCCCAGATTGGTGCGAGCGAAGTGGCGACCGAACTCTCTCCGACTCCGGCGACCCGCACGATTCGTGAGCGGATGACAACATCTCCCCCGGCGCGCGCCAGGAGATCCGGAATGACCGCGCGCGCCAGCATGTCGCGCATCTCGGACGGCACGCCGGGAATCGCGTAGACGACACGCCCCTCGTGTTCGACGATCAGCCCCGGGGCGGTCCCGAAGGTGCGGTCGATCACGCGCGCGCCCTCGGGAACGTCAGCCTGGCGCACGTTCATCTCCGGCATCGGGCGTCCAAGGCTCCCGAATTGCTCCCGCAAACTCTGCTCGATCTCGGAGCTGCGGCGCAGCGGTCGACCCAGCGCGGTAGCGATTGCCTCTCGCGTCACGTCATCCTGCGTCGGACCCAGCCCTCCGGTCAGGATGACTGCGTCGGCTCGGTCCAACCCCTCGGTGATCGCAGCGGCGATGCGCTCGGGATTGTCTCCCACGACAACCTGCCGGCGACAGTCCACGCCGGCGTCGGCCAAGGCGCGCGCAATCATCGCTGCGTTGGTGTTGATGATGTCGCCGAGCAGTAACTCGGTGCCGACCGCGACGACCTCAGCGCGCATCGCGAAGCAGGCCCGGCGCGCGGAGAAGGTACTGGGCGCCGGAGATCACGGTGAGCGCCACCGCGACGGACAGCACCGACACCTCGAGCCATCCCGGCACGGTCCCGGCCGGCAAGATGTACAGCGGCACGGCCACGACCTGCGTGGCGGTCTTCGCCTTCCCCGCGATGCTGGCGGGGAATCCGCGACCGCGGCGATCCGCGGCGAAACGCAGAACCGTCACAGCTGCTTCGCGCGCCACGATCACCGCCGCCGCCCACGCCGGAAAGCGCCCGACGATCACCAGCGCGCCCATCGACGCAAGCACGAGGATCTTGTCGGCAATCGGATCCCACAGTTGCCCGGCAGCCGAAACCAACTGCATCTTGCGAGCCGCGAAGCCGTCGAGTCCGTCGGTGAGCGCCGCCACACAAAAAGCGAAGAACGCGATCCACGACGCCGCTTCTGTGCGCTCGAGCGTCAGCGCTACGACCGGCACGACAAGGACAACGCGCACAACCGTGAGCACCGCCGGCCAGTGGATGCGCGGACGCGACCCCGGCGCGCGTGGTTCGATTCCCCCAATCAACTGTCGATCCGACCTTCGGGCCCGAAACGTGCCAGCGTGACTGTTCCGGGCTCACCGAGCGTTCCGAGTTCTTCACCGTTCAATGTCACACGAACGGTCCCTGCGTTCGCCGCCGCAACCTCGACCACGGCTAGCGCGCGAAACGTCCGGCGCGCGCCGGACGCAAGTATCCCCTCGAAGACCTCCTCGTCGTCGGCCCGCACCGTGAGGCTTGTGTCGGCAAGCGCCTCAACGACGAGTTCGACCCGGGCGTTCTCGACCGTGACAACGGATGGAGTCGGGCTCGCCGATGCGGGCACGGACGATACACTCGACGGGTCTGCGATCGGCCGCTCGTCCTGGCCTCCGAGCAAGCCGACCACGGCGGCGGCGATCAGCAAGGCTCCCGATAACGCCGAAGCCACCAGCCAGCGCGCGCGCGGCGGCTTTCGGGCGTCGCGCGCCTGTCGATCAAGCTCCTCGATGGACGATGGCTCCCCGCCCCAAGTCCGCTCGAACTCCCCCATTACCTCTTTGGGATCGAGACCCAGGAAGCGCGCGTACGATGCCAGGTGGCTCCGCACGAACGCGCGATGACCGATCTCCGCGAAGTCCTCGTCCTCGAGTGCGCGAAGCAGATCGGGGCGGATGCGCGTACGCCAAGCCGTCTCCTCAATGGACAGGGCTCGCTCGATTCGCGCCTTCCGAAGTCTCGAACCGATTCCAGGGGGCACCGCTTGAGACACGCTTCGTTCCCCCTACCGACGTTGTGCCTGCGATCCGCGCCAGTATAGGCGCGAGACGAATCCTCGACCAGAACGAGACCGGATCACAGGCGCGCGCGCATCTCGTCCAACTCGTCCGGCGTGATCAAGACCTCGCGCGCCTTCGAGCCAAGCGACGGACCGACCACACCACGATCCTCGAGCAAATCCATCAGACGTCCGGCGCGCGCGAATCCGACCTTCAACTTGCGCTGCAACATCGACGTCGACCCGAGCCCACTGCGCACGACTAAGTCCATCGCTTGCTCGAGCAAGTCGTCGTCACTGCCGACTTCGGCGTCGATGGATCCCCCACCTTGCACCACGACCGCGATCCCGTCGACGAACTCCGGGGCCGCCTGACGTTTGACGAACTGAACGATCGACTCGATCTCCGCCTCGGTGACGTAAGCCCCTTGAATACGCAGGGGCTTCCCCATGGCCGCCGGAAGGAACAACATGTCCCCGAACCCAATCAGCTTGTCGGCGCCACCTTGGTCGAGGATGACGCGCGAGTCGGCCTGCGACGCCGTTGCGAACGCGATGCGACTGGGGATGTTCGCCTTGATCAAACCCGTCACTACATCGACGCTCGGCCGCTGCGTCGCTACGACGAGGTGGATACCGACCGCGCGCGCCATCTGCGCGATCCGACAGATAGCGTCCTCGACGTCGCGCGGAGCAATCATCATCAGATCGGCAAGCTCGTCGACCACGACCAAGATATAGGGCAGTTGCTCGGTCACCGGAAGCCCGGACAGCTTCACGCGTCCGTCACGTACGGCCTCGTTGTAAGAGTCGATCTGGCGCACGCCGTTTTGCGCGAGCGCCTCGTAACGGTTCTCCATCTCCTTGACTACCCACGCCAGCGCATCCGCCGCGCGCTTCGGATGGGTGATCACCGGAGCCAGCAAGTGCGGAACGTTGTTGTAGTGAGACAACTCCACGCGCTTGGGATCGATAAGCATCAACCGCAGTTGGTCCGGCCGGGCTCGCATCAGCACGCTCGTAACGATCGCGTTGATGCACGTCGATTTCCCGGCACCCGTCGCTCCGGCGATCAACAGGTGCGGCATCTGGGTGAGGTTCATCATCGACGACTCGCCCGAGATGTCCTTCCCGAGTCCGACCGACATCGGGTGCGTATCGTCCTTGGCGCGCGCGCGCAAGATGTCGCCCAGCGTCACCAGTTCGCGCTCCTTGTTCGGGACCTCAATCCCGATGGCCGATCGGCCCGGAATCGGCGCGAGCATGCGCACCTCCGGCGTGGCCAACGCGTAGGCGATGTCCTTCTCCAGCGACATCATCCGGTTGACCTTCACACCTTGACCAAGCTCGACTTCGAATCTAGTGACCGTCGGACCGCGCGTCACGCGAGCCACTGCGGCATCCACGCCGAAATCGCGCAGCGTCGCCTCCAGTGCGCGAATCGTGTCCGTGGACGCTTTCGCGACGCCGTTGCGTCCACCACCGGAACGCAACAAGTCCAGCGGCGGCAGACGGTAGGCACGCGTTGCGCCGCGCGACACCAACTCCAGTTGACGCGGCGGCCCCGACTCCGGCTCAGGCTCCAACGCCGGCGGAGCAGGCTCGAGCGCAATGACGACGCGTGGATCATCTACCGAATTCGTCTCGTCAAAAGACTCCTCGGGCTCGGGTAGAGCCTCAACGATCTCCTCGGGCTCGACCAATGCGAGCCGCGAGGCATCCTCGCGTTCTTCCGCCGCGCGCGCGCGCAGGTTCGCCATCGCTTCGACGGCGCGCGCGCGCGCAACCGCGGCGACGCCGGCGGCCATCTCCATCGCACGCCGAACCGGAGTCTTCGTCAGTACGAGCACTCCGAGCGCCGTCAGCGCACACAACACGACCGCCGCGCCGTACGAAGACAGCAGTCCGCGCAGCGGTCCTGAAAGCAGCGCGCCGAGCACCCCGCCGGACGATCTCAAGGCTGCGGCTCCCGAAGTCACGTCGGGGGTGCCGCTCCCCAGATGCCACAGCGACAGCATTCCCGCCATCGTGATCCCAAGCCCGATCGCGATCCTCGGCCGGTCCGGGCCCGGACGGGTGACGAACATCGCGTAGGCCAAGTACCCGAACAGAAGTGGGGTCAGCAGTCCGCCGACTCCCAAGAACCCGCGGAATGCAAGCTCCAGAAACCGGCCGACCGGTCCCGCCGCGTCGAACCAGATGCCCAACACGCAGACCACGGCCAGCGTCGCAAGACCGATTCCGTATGCGTCGCCGAGTTGCGGTCCAAGCGCGCCACGCACTGCTTCCGCCGCACGTGCTCGTCGCGTTTCCTTTACGTCCCCAGACGTACGCCCCCGCTTCCGTGCCGCCATATTCGCTCCCCGGTGCGGGTTTGTGTGGGCTCTAGAGTACCCCCATTGACTGCAGGACACCGCGTATCCTCGAACGTTCCTGCTCTGTGGCCGGCACCAGCGGCAGGCGCGGATCTCCAACGGAGAGACCCATCATGTTGAGCGCTGCCTTCAGTGGAATCGGGTTGCTGGTGATGAAGAGCACATCGAACAGCGGCGTCAGGTCTCGCTGAACCTCCGCGGCTTTCCCAACATCGCCCTTCTCGAACGCAGCGATCATCGCCCGGATCCGCAAGCCCGCAATGTGCGCGGCAACGCTGATGACGCCCTGCGCCCCCACCGACAGCATCGGCAACGTCAGCGCATCGTCGCCGGACCAGATCACGAACTCCGAGGGCTTCTCGGCGGCAAGACGGGCAGTTCCCGCAATATCCCCCGCCGCATCCTTCACCCCAACGATGCTTGGGACCTCCGCAAGAGCAAGCAACGTCGCGTGCTCGATCTTGCGGCCGGTACGCGCCGGAATGTCGTAAAGGATCACGGGAAGGTCGGTCGAGTTCGCTACGGCCGTGAAGTGGGCTATCAACCCGGACTGCGGAGGTCGCGAATAGTACGGCGTCACAACCAGCAGTCCCGCCGCACCTTGTTCGGCCGCGGATTGCGAAAGGCGGATGGTCTCGCGCGTGTCGTAGGTGCCCGTCCCCGCGATGACGTTCGCCCGATCGCCGACCTCCGACACGACAGCCGCAAGCAGATCGCGCTTCTCTTCAAACGACAGCGTCGGCGATTCCCCGGTCGAGCCCGACACCACGATCCCATCGGACCCGTTGTCAACAAGGTGGCGAGCGAGGGCGACGGCTCGGTCGAAGTCGAGGCTCCCCTCGGTCGTAAACGGAGTCGCCATAGCGGTAATCACACGGCCGAACATGTCTTCCTCCCGTCGCTCTGATACTGCTCTCTAAAACTCGTTCCGGCACGTGACCGATATGGGAACAACGTGTGGGGCACAACGTCAAAAACCGTAGCGAATCGGTCGCTCCGCAGTCCGGGACACAGCAACTCTAAACCTCCCATGACCTGCGAGAACATTGCCTTCTGGATAGTTGCGACGGCGACGTCAGAGACCGTTTCCAGATGCCGAAAACCTCGTTGTCCACGGTGATCGAACCGTCGCTCACACCATATTGCCGCTTTGAGGCGAAGAACTTGGCAAGGTGGGAGCAGAAAGGCGATCCGACCGGCAGGGAAGTCCGCCGCCGATAACGAATCGTTGGCGGCGAGGAGGAGATGAACATGGTCACCTGGGTTCTGGTTGAGGAGCCGACCCCCGAGGTCGCGAGAGCGATCGAGGTCGTCGAAGCAAGGCTTGGTTCCACCGAAGAAGTCATGTGGGTTTGCCCCGGCCCGGTCGTTGAGCCCGTCCAGGACTAGGCTTGGCTACGGCGCGCATCTTGCCGCCTATGCTCGGCGCGGCGCTCTGCGTCGAGCCGCTCGAGATCCACTGATGAGTGATCCACGAACTGCATGAATTCCGCCACCGATCGGTGGCCCGCAACTTCTGCAATCTGCCTGTGCATTTCGTGTGCCACCGCGCGGTACGACGCATGACCCTGCGGTGACGACCGAAGTTCGATCAAGTGCATTGCCGCGCGCGCGTTGAGCTGCATGCAGAACCGAATCCGATACGCCATGCACACCGCGTACTGCGATTGCTTCGGAAACTCGGGGGAAAGCCGTTCCCACAGTTGCGCCGACCGATCCATCGCGCCCACGAATTGATCGGCAAGACCGAAATCCGCAACGTCGGCGCTCATTGAGTACCCGTGGCGCGGGGTGAGATCCTGCCACTCGATAGTGAGCATTCGATGACGCTGCAAGTCTCGAAATGCCCCATAGTCGGCACAGGCATCAAAGCGATACGAAACCCGTTCGAACGCGCGGCCCGGCTTGTGTCGACGATTGCCGCGCTCGCCCACATACGCGGCCAGGACACGCATTCGCTCCTGGACCGTCATGCGCGCGGCGATCCGGCGCAGACGATCATCCGGCAGGTCGCTCACCGCGTATAAGCACGCGGCCACCAACTTCTCCTCGCCGTCCGGATCCCAGTCCACAAGCGAAACGAAGGGTCTCGGTTCGGGGCGCTCGCCCGCCAGGACCTCTGCGGCGACCGATGAGATCCCGGCGCGCGTACGGCGAATGTACTCCGTCGCGGCGCCGCCGCGATCGGGCCGGTCAACTCGCGCCACGAACGTCGGAATGACTTCGTTCAACTCCACCAGCATCATGTCCGCAACGGAACGAACTTCGGCCAAGTCCGACGCGCGCATTCTCAGCAGCATGGACTCGAACGAATGGCCGCTCGCATAGATTCCGGTGTTGGACACCGTCGCGGCCGGCAGCATCCCGCGCAAAGCGTCGAGCGCCTTCGCGCGAATCGTGCTGCGCCACACGCCCTCGGCATCCCCGTCGCCCTTGGGGAACCGCGCGCCGTACCCTGCGATGGCCGCCGGAAGCGCGTCGCGATAGGCGGCGAAAACCGCGTCCATCGAAGCCTCGTATGCAGCGGCGTGCGGCGACGCCATGATGTCCGGTTCACGGTAGTAGCGGAAGCGGCCGCCGGGCATGTCGTCGTAAGGGACGTAACGAGTGGACTGCTCCAGGTACGCGGCAAGGCGCCCCCACTCCAGCGCCTTGGTCAAAATGTTCGACCCCTGCTCCACGGCAATGTGCGCGCCGCCCAACTGCGCCACCGAGTCGTCTCCGAACTCGATGAACACACGGTCGTACAGCGCTGTGGCCGCCGCGGCTCCGGCCGCGCTCGTTTCGGCGAACTCCTCACCGCTGTAGAACTCGTCCAGAAAGAGGCGACGCAAGGACTTCCCGGTCCGGGAGTAGCGTGCGAAGAGCGCACCCTTGACCTGCTCCGGCAGGTTTCGCAACGCAAAGACCGGGTGCTCTACGTTGGTGAAATACCGCAGCAGTACGTCCCGCTCGGCGTCGGTGAACTCCTCGACTACGTAGGGATGCGTCACGCGCGGGATGCTATCACCCGCGACCCGGAGGCGACCGCGGTTACGACGCGATCACGGTCCGCTGGGGTTTCCTGCACGAAATCACGGACGGCCGTCTTCAGCCCTGGTCGAACCCGTCCATGACTTTGGTCCCGGTAGCTTTCCCCGTCGCGCTGACGGTCCTGAGCGCGAAACCGTAGGTTGATCAGTCGAGGTTCAGCAGGTTCTCGAGCCCGATCGTCAGGCCCGGGTACCGCCGGATGTTCTTGACCGCCAGCAACACGCCGGGCATGAACCCCGCCCGGTCGTAGCTGTCGTGACGAATCGTCAGCGACTGACCGGGACCGCCGCAAATGACTTCCTGATGCGCCACCAGCCCCGGCAGGCGAACGCTGTGGATCGGGATTCCTTCGACCGACCCGCCGCGCGCGCCCGGGACGTTCTCCGAAGAACGCACCGGCGGCACCGGGGCCGGACCGCGCGCGGCGGCGATCTCCTGCGCGGTGCGCAGCGCGGTCCCCGAAG
This sequence comes from Actinomycetota bacterium, assembly GCA_041658565.1. Classification (NCBI taxonomy): domain Bacteria; kingdom Bacillati; phylum Actinomycetota; species Actinomycetota bacterium. The sequence goes on from JBAZZY010000013.1 coordinate 70,284, forward strand.
GCGCATCCGCCTTTCGGTCGTGGTGCATCTCAATGATCTCGATGCTGGGAAGGAACCGAGAGGCGCGCGCGGCAAACTGCATCATCAGCACGGCGCCGATCGCGAAATTTGGAGCAACGAACACGTTGGATTCACTGCCCTCCTCCTCGATC